>JBIPLZ010000080.1:0-8338 GCA_044369395.1 Flavobacteriales bacterium
CCAGGATTTTTTGCTCCAGCATGCTCGTGCTTGATTTTGAGGAAAATAAATTTCAATTAAAACAGCATCCATGAATCGAATTATACGACTTCTCATCTGCATTGCCTTCCCATTAATTGTAGGTGGAATTTCAGGATTCTTTACCGTTCAAGGAGTGAAAGACTGGTATTTAACTCTAGCGAAACCAAACTTCACACCTCCTAATTTTTTGTTTGGCCCCGTTTGGACATTCCTGTATGCTTTTATGGGAGTTGCCTTTTTTAGAATTCTTGAAAAAGGGAAAAGTGTTCAGAAAATCAAAGCCATACGAATTTATTTATGGCAACTCTTTTTCAATTTCTGCTGGAGTTTCCTGTTTTTTAGTCAGCACCAAATTGGATTAGCTTTATTCGATATTTTAATTCTTTGGGTTTTGATCTTTATCATGATTATTCGATTTAAGAAACTCGATGCATTTGCTGGATATTCTCAAATTCCCTATTTGCTGTGGGTGAGTTTTGCAACGGCATTGACTGCAGCAATTTTCATTTTAAATTAAATAAAAAACTCCCCTGCCCTTTCGAGTCAGAGGAGTAAAATTTAAATATTTGTTAACGATTATTGATGTGCAATAATGAGTTTCTTGATAGTTAATTTTTCCAGTCCTTTATACACTTCAACCGAATAAACACCCGAAGCTAACTGATCAATTTGAACCTGACTATTTGAATGAGTGAGAGTTGATTCAAGTACTTTTTTTCCATTGATATCGACAATACAAACACGGTTTGCATTGGATGAAACATCCATCAATTGGATGAATTTATCGGCAGGATTCGGAAAGATTGAAAATTGATTATCTAACTCTGAAGTACCTAAAACAATTGGAACACGAATAATCGCATTGTTCGTAATAATAGGATCATTCACATCAAAAACAATGGAAGCTTGATTGGCAACTTCTTGCCCTGGCAATAAGTTCTGAATTGCTTTCACACGGAACAAAACATTCCCAATACTTTCATCATAACTTTGATTGCTGTCTGGAAGTGCGATGTTATTAAAAACAAATTTTATCGTTCCATTACCCATATTCACCATGAAACATGAATGGCTCGAACCTAACAATTCAGCTGTAGAGAAATCGAAGAAATCTGGAAGCAAATCGGTAACAACAACAGTTTGAGCTGGAGCTGTTCCTGTATTTTGGAATTCCACTTTATAAGTGTGCCATGTCTCATTTCCTTCCACTTCAAGTTCGTAAACAAATTGTGGATTCGATGAAGTTCTTAATAATTGAATATGATTAGGGTCATAAGAGCCATTCACTATTTGACAAACCTCTGATTGGTTATTTGTAAGATTGCAATCGCTCATGCTTTCAATACTTGCTTGAAAGCACTTTGATGTTAAATCGGTTGCATAACAACTCAATGAATCATAAAGGTGAATGGTTGTAAATTCCCCATAAACCAACGTATCTGTGAAAGTCCAAGTAAACGTGTTTACTGTTTGACTAGTAAATTCAGGAACTGTATTGATGATTGAAAGAGAGTCAGGGATATTGAGAGTTACTGTATATCCCATAATTGGCGTTAATCCATGATTACTTACCGAAATAAGTTGATGATTTTCATTACCAGCACAACGCTGAAGTGGGCCAAGAGGAATCATATTAATTCGAGGATCGGCACACGAGGAATCGGGATGAATAAAGAAATTCAGTTGATCATTGATAGAACCTGCTGTTTCGAAATTGACATCAAAAGAAGCCCCATCCGGACAAACAATATCTGCAAAAGGCAAATTCGACTGAAGGCCATTGAATGCAATTTGATAATATCCAGTATCCGCTTCAAAAGAATATGCACCTTGGTTATTGGTAGCTGAATATGCCAATCCATTATCACGAATTATTACTTGACCGGGAATGTTAAAATCGGCTCCATCTAAAATACAGTTTCCATTAAAATCGGCCACTACACGACCAGACATGATGCAAACGGGCTGAGATGTTGTATCCGGATCGAAACGCCAAGCATCATTAAAAGCTTGCCAAGAGCCTGAATTATTTCTACCTGGAACAGTATACCCCTCTGTAGAACTTGCATTCTGAATTCCTTCTATTGCTAAATTTGACCATCCACTTCCGCCAATGCATAGAGGTTTTGAGGTTATATGAACTTCTATATTATTGGTCCCTTCGAAAAGCTGAAGTTGTGCTGTATACAAATCTTGCATACAAGAAAATAAAGGCACCTGATTGTATTGAACTACAAAAACACGGTTGGGTGCTTCGCCCAAAACGCCATAGCTAATAGTTCCGTTAGCTAAGGGATATAAATCGAACCATGAAAGCATGATTGCATTTTGCGGGGCATATACATTAGGAATACTATACTGAGCATCAAAAGGTGAACTTGAACCAGCGACAGTTTGATTAAACGTCACATAGCCGTTCGATGAAACACTGAGCGATGTATATTCCGTTCCAAAGAAACTGAAGGAAAATCCAATGGGAACCATACCCGACATTTGATCATCACTTAATACAAGAGGGGTTGATTGTTCGGGGCTGACTGTTTGAAAAGGAATTTGGTAAACTCCATAAGGCGTTTGAGAAAATGCCTGAAAACAAATGATTGCCATGAAGGCGCTGAGTAGATGTTTTAAATACATTGCGTTTGAATTTGGAATGTGAATTTAAAAGTATTTTTCTAAATTCCAATTATTCAAATAATTAAATCAACAATGGATCGCGAAATACTCCTATTATTCAAACAAAAAGTGATTCAAAGAAGTTATCAACTCATTTTGGATAAATTGAACGAGTTCGAAGTTACTGAGCGCTCTGCCCAAGAATCAGCAGCTAACGATACCAAAAGCAGCATGGGCGATAAGCATGAGACTTCTCGAGAAATTCTGCAACAAGAACGCGAAATGAATGGACGGAGAATGGCTGAGTCGATTCGACAAAAAGAGGAAATTGAACGTATTTTACCGAATCATGAATTTACTCAGATTCAATCGGGAACATTGGCAGAAACAGGTTTGGGTTGGTTTTTCTTTTCCACCGCTTTGGGATTTGTGCATGTGGATAATGTAAAAGTCGCAGTTGTTTCGATGGCATCTCCAATAGGTCAATCGTTAAAAGGAATGAAAGCTGGTGATACTATCTTGTTTCAAGGAAAGTCAATTTTAATCAAAAATATTATTTAACAACGAGATTTCGCCTGAGCGATTGACGTGAAAAGCGCCTGCAAGGCCTTGTAACAAAAGCGCGACCCAAAATGAATGCAGCGTAGCAAGTGATTTGGGGCAGGCCCAAAAAAAAATCCCTGCCGGCAAACCGACAGGGATCCTTTTAAACAATCTAATGTATTAGAACTTCACCGTGCGAACAACATGGTTTGTGTTTGCAGAGCGGATGCTGATTAGGTAAGAACCTTTAGCAAGTGCCGCAACCGGTAGCGTATGATTTACTGTGCTAGAGCTAGCAACTTCAATCACTTCAGAAGAAACAACTTGTCCAAGTGTGTTGATGATAGACACTTCGAATGTTTCGTCTGTATTACTTGTGCTTAGTTTGATGTTTTGTGTTTCTGTGAAAGGATTTGGGAACACACTCACTTCAGCAACTTCATTAGCGATTTGAGTGTTGTCATTTCCAAGTTCTGCAGCCAAACGAGCAGCAGGAGTTGAAGTACAACCTGGTTGTGTAACAATTACACCATCAACATCAAAACCATCAGCTGTTCCAGGGAAACGTGTGCTGCTCATTTGAGAAGCATCTGAGATACGCAGGTAATGGAACATTGTAGCACCTGAACCAGCGATATCGATTGCTTGATCTAAGCAATAAGTTTCAGAAAGCATAAACCAATTGATGTTGTCTAAAGAAACTTCCAAACGTGCAGTTTCAGGATAGTTTTCGCATGATGGGTTACCGAAAGATGTTTCAACCAACATCAAATCATCGCCTGCTTTATCGAACACTACGTAAGCGAACTTCAAAGTAATTTTTCCACCAAAACCAAGAGCTACAAAATTAACAACATCTGTGTTCTGAGGAGCACCAACTGCATTGTCTTTGTTGCTGCGAGCTGCAGGAATTGAACCGCCGTTTTTCAATGTACCTGGAAGATAATCCATTGCTTCTGTTGCGTAATCAGCACTTGCAGTAGAAAGTGTTGGATTCAATTCTTCGCCATTCAAACAAACAATTCCGTCTAAGTCATAACCATCAGCCATTCCACCATAGTTTGCAGTAATGTTGCTCATGTCAATCAATTTTACGTACTGAGCCCAAGCTAAACCTTGAAGATCGAAGTATGAATTTTGACAACCTTCACCAAGATATACCCAGTTGCAATTATCTTGAGAAGCGAATGCGCGGATTTTTTCTGGGTAACGAGCGCAGTTTCCTGCATTTGAACCAAACGTAGTTTCTACTACATACAAATCATCACCTTCGCCATTGTGGATTGGATTAGCAAACTTCAAAGTAATTTGACCACCAAAACCAAGCGCTACGAAATTGTAAGCAGAAGCTGGAGTTGCAACATCACTTTCTTGAGGAGAACCTAAAACGTTTGTTAAAATTTGACGGTCAGGAGAGATTGGAGTCAATAGATCGTTTGTTGTTCCTGGGATGTAGCTCATTACTTCTACTGCGTTGCAACCTTGAGATGGACTTGGAAGTTCTGGAGGAGTAATGGTGTCGTCATCATCTTCTCCATCATCGTTTCCTTCCGCTTGATCATCATCTTCGCCGTCATCGTTTGAATCATCGTCGTTATCATTTTCTTCATCATCGTCGTTTGAATCATCGTCGTCGTTATCATTTTCTTCACCGTCTTCATTCGAATCATCATCATCGTTGTCATTTTCTTCTCCATCATCGTTTGAATCATCGTCGTCATCATCATCGTCGTTGTTCTTACCATTTTGATCATCGTCATCATCATCTGAATCATCGTCGTTATCGTTTTCTTCACCATCATCATCTGAATCATCATCGTTATCATTTTCGTCACTATCATCGTTTGAATCATCATCGTTATCATGCTCTTCACCATCATGATCTTCATTTTCACCATCTTCATTTGAATCATCATCGTTATCATGCTCTTCGCCATCATCATTTGAATCATCATTCTCAGCAGGGTTAGAATCAGTAGGTTGCTTTGTAATTTCACAAGCACCCAAAACATCTCCGTGATTTAAGTGTGCTTGTAAAGCATTGATGTTTATCGTAATGGTTTGAGAACCGCCGTTTCCAGTTTGGTGACAAATGGTAATCTTTTGTCCAGAATTTCCATTTTGGTTTTGTGCATTTAATCCAGCTGAAAAGCTAATTAAAAGGATTAGGAGTTGGAGTTTGTTGATTTTCATATTCGATAAGGATAGATTGTTTGTATCCCTTTACCCAATTTTGAAAAAAGGGTTTCATTCTTACATGAAGAAAATTGAATAGTAAGGAGACCAAAAGTCGCATGTCACACAATATCAGTAATTTAAATATTTTTCATCGCCCAATAATTTCCTGTAGATTGTAAAAACCTTACAGATGTAATGTTTAATTGAGCCAATTTGAGGTGTGCGATTTACTTCAAAGACATTTAGTATTGATGGAATTACATTATGAAGAGGATTTATAATCTCGACTAACCATTTTTATGCACATACAATTTGATAATATCAATCTGCAATTCGATGAATATTAAAATGAGATGAAGCTGTCAAGTTTAATTACACGTACATTTGCAGAAGAAAAATCGACCAATGGCTTTTACTCCAACAACTGTTTACGCTGAATCAACGCCCAATCCAAGTACCATGAAATTTGTGGCGAACCGCTTGATCATTGAACCCAATAAAGGTGTAGAATATTTGCGAGAAGAAGATTGCGTAGGAGCTCCATTAGCTCAAGAGCTTTTCAAAGGTGGTTATGTGAAATCGCTTTTCTTTAGCAATAATTTTGTTTCAATTACTAAAACAGATGCGCAAGAATGGACACGACTCACTTCTCCGGTTCGTGAATTTTTAACTGATTATTTTTCGAAAGGATTGCCTGTCATCGAAATCTATCCATTAAATTCAGCTCCTATTATTGAAAATAATTCTGTTCCCATTATTGAAGGAAGTACCGAAGAAGCCATTATTGGGATTTTGGAAGAATATATTCGTCCAGCAGTGGAACAAGATGGCGGCGCTATTACCTTCCGTTCATTTAACGATGGAATTGTAACGGTTGCGCTTCAAGGATCCTGTTCGGGTTGCCCGTCTTCGAAAGTGACATTGAAATCGGGCATTGAAAACTTGCTTGTCCGCATGGTACCGGGTGTTAAAGAAGTAGTTGCGGAAGAAATTTAAATCATTAAGCATGAATTTTTGTATTAAAGACATGGAATTGTAAATATTCCAATTGTCAAAACAAAATTTCTCTTATCTTTGCCGTCCCTAAAAAAAACCTGATTTGGATTATCTACGTCAATTCAATGTCCAGTTCTCCGGTTTAAGTGAGGATATCCATGATTTTCATTATGAAATCAAGGATGCGTTCTTTAAGGAATTTGAAAATGCTCTTGTAGATGGTGGAGACATTCAGGTTGATTTGGTTTTAGACAAGCAAACCAATCTGATTACACTCAACTTCAGTTTCAAAGGATATGTGCAAGTTATGTGCGACCGATGTGCTGCAGTGAATCCCTATCCAGTTGAAGGAAAATCTTTATTGATTTTAAAACTTGGAGATGGAGTCGCCGATAATGACGAATTGGTGATTTTGCCTCGCGGTGAATACGAGTATAACATCTCACAGCATTTATATGAAGAAATAGGACTTTCGCTTCCATTGCGTGTAGTGCCTTGTGAAGTTTCGAATGATAACACGATGTGTGATCGAACGGTACTTGACAGGCTTGAAAACATTTTGGTAGATGAAATGCCCGAAGAACAAGAGGAAGAAACGATTGACCCACGTTGGGATAAATTGCGAGGCCTTAATAAAAATAAAGAATAAGTATTTTTTTCAAAACGATTATATAACAACCCATGGCACACCCGAAACGGAAAATTTCGAAGACCCGCCGCGATAAACGCAGAACACATTACAAGGCAGAATTGCCTACATTGGCGAAGTGTTCAACAACTGGAACAATTCACTTGTTTCATCGCGCATACTTTGTAGATGGAGCCCTTTATTACAAAGGGAAACTCGTAGTAGAAGCGAAAACGAACGCTTAATTAACCTGAGGTCTATCGGCTGAACGGGGAAATTCCATGCGCATCGGCCTCGATATCATGGGAGGAGATTTTGCTCCTCAAGCTGCCATAGGCGGAGCTTTGCTGGCTGTTGATGTACTTGATACATCCTGCCGGCTTGTTTTGATTGGTGACATACCATCTTCTATTGAAGCATTTGAAATTGTTCAGGCGAGACTAACAGAAAAATTAAAAGCGATTCTTCAACATGACTAAAATTCGCGCAGCCATCACCGGTGTTCATGGATATGTTCCGGACTATATTCTTTCTAATAAGGAATTAGAGAAAATGGTTGATACAACCGATGAATGGATTCTAACTCGAACCGGAATTTCTGAACGTCATATTCAAAAGGGAGAAGGTTTGGGAGTTTCCGATATGGCCGTTGAAGCTGTCAAAGGACTCTTCACGAAAACCAATACAAATCCCGAAGATATTGATGTTGTTATTTTTTGCACAGTAACACCCGATTTGGTTTTTCCAGCTACAGCAAATATTCTCTCAAATAAATTGGGGATGAAAAATGCCTGGGGGTTTGATTTAGGTGCAGCCTGTAGTGGATTTATATATGGATTAACAACCGGTTCTCGATTAATTGAAACGGGAGCGTACAAGAAAATCCTTGTAGTTGGTGGCGATAAAATGTCATCAATAGTTGATTATACAGATCGTGCAACATGCATCATTTTCGGAGATGGTTGTGGTGCTGTATTGCTCGAACCAACAAACGAAGAATTGGGCATGATGGATTCCGTGCTAAAATCGGATGGTGCTGGATGCGAATTTCTACATCAAAAAGCAGGGGGGTCTGTAAAACCAGCAAGTCATGCCACTGTTGACGCACGTGAACATTTTGTATACCAAGAAGGTAAATCAGTATTTAAATTTGCAGTAACTAACATGTCTGATGTTGCAGAAGAAATAATGCAACGTAACAACCTTACTTCTGACGATATTCAGTGGCTTGTTCCGCACCAAGCAAACAAAAGAATAATAAATGCTACTGCAACCCGAATTGGTGTTGATGAAGATAAAGTAATGATTAACATTCAGAAATACGGTAATACAACTAGCGGGACCATTCCATTGTGT
>JBIPLZ010000081.1:0-8295 GCA_044369395.1 Flavobacteriales bacterium
GTTGTTTCCTATTGTGCAAGGAAGTACAAACCGCGATTTACGAATACAAAGTGCCGAATTTGTTGCTTCTCAGAATCGTGAAGGAAATGCCATTGGTGGGTTATCAGTTGGAGAACCTGTAGAAGACATGTATGAAATGACGGAGCTTGTTTGCTCTATATTGCCTGCAGACAAACCACGATACTTGATGGGTGTTGGAACTCCTGTGAATATTTTAGAGGGTATTTCACGCGGTATTGACATGTTCGATTGCGTAATGCCAACCCGAAATGCTCGCAATGGAATGCTGTTTACAAGCGAAGGGATAATCAACATCCGCAACGAAAAATGGAAGAAAGATTTTTCTCCCATCGATCCATTGTTAATTACGTTTGCCGATCAACACTATACAAAAGCATATTTACGTCACTTGTTTATTGCTGGTGAATACTTGGCAGGTATGATTGCAAGTGTGCATAATTTAGGGTTTTATTTGTGGTTGGTAAAGGAATCGCGCAGAAGAATTATAGATGGTACTTTCAGTACTTGGAAAGATGAAATGGTCATTAAACTGAGCCGCCGCTTATGAATGCAGGATTTAAAATTCTCGATCGATACATTATCAAGAAATTCCTGGGGACGTTTTTTTTCTCCGTGTTATTTTTTGGGGTTGTATTGCCCGTTGTATTTGATGTAACCGAAAAGATGGATGATATTCTCGAAAAAGGAATTCCCATCAAAGAACTTATTATTGATTATTATTTCAATTTCATTCCCTATTTCGCAAATTTATTTACCCCCATTTTTGGGTTTATCAGTGTGGTGTTTTTTACCTCCAAGATGGCCAATCAAACCGAGATTGTCGCGATATTAACTAGTGGAGTTAGTTTTAGGCGCATGTTACGGCCTTTTATGCTTTCGTCGTTAGTTGTAGCCTTGTTCTCATTTTTACTGGGAAGTTTCATTATTCCACCGGCCAATGCTCGCCGTTTAACGTTTGAATACAAGTACATCAAATACAATTGGAACCGAAATTTTAGCAACCTACACCGTCAAATATCGCCGGGAACATTTGTTTATCTTGAAACCTACACCCAAAATACTGGACTCGGATTTCGGTTTACGCAAGAGAAATTCGAAAACAAGAAAATGGTGTACAAAATGAGCGCCGATTATCTTCGCTGGGATTCCACCTCGAATAAATGGTTGCTCGATAATTTCATGATGCGTACTTTTGATGGGAGTAAAGAGCATATCCGAAAATTAACATTGCTCGATACTACCTTGCAGTTTAAACCTGCTGATTTCGCTTTGGCCGATGACGATGTTCAAATGATGGATTTTTTTGAATTGGATCGATTTATAGACCGTGAACAAAACAAAGGATCCGAATTTATCGATTATTACTTGTTGGAAAAACATCGCCGAATGGCCAATCCATTTGCCAGCATAATTCTAACACTTATTGCTGTTCCACTTGCTGCGAGAAAGGTGAGGGGAGGGGTTGGATTGCATATCGGTATTGGTATCGGTATTAGTTTTACCTACATCATGTTTATGCAGGTTTCTTCGGTATTTGCAACCGAAGGAGGATTTAATCCCGCCCTTGCCGCTTGGATTCCGAATATCGTTTTCTTTTTATTGGCTTTGGTACTCATATACAAGGCACCTAAATAAACGGTTACATACAATTTAGGATATTTATTTTTAATTAAATTTTCAGAAACTGTCTGTCAATAAAACGCTCTTACTTATATTTGTAACAAGAAATTAAAAATAGCGTTACAATAATCTTATTTAATCTACATCAACCATTATTAAACTTTATATGCTTATCATTTCTGCTTGCTCGGCAGATTAATCCCATTTTATACTAGCACATATTTTACTAATCGTGGGGATGTTGATTCTTGTTAAACACGCGTTTTTCAATTTTTTAACTATGATTTCAATCATCTATTAATTTAAAACTTAATTAGTATGTTACAACCCAAAAATGGAGTAGTGCGGATAGGAGTTTTCTACGACGGAAACTACTTCCTGCATGTTAGTAATTATTACAACTACTTCCATCATCGCCGCCGCAGAATTAGTATTGCAGGTCTTCATGGTTTTATTCGTCAGCAAATTGCAAGTCAAATGCAGGTGGATTATAGCCTCTGCCATGTCGTAGATGCGCATTATTTCAGAGGTCGCATGAGTGCCTACGATGCTAGCCAACGTGGCAATCAATTATACAACGATCGTTTATTCGATGATGTGTTGATGTCGGAAGGTGTTGTAACACATTATTTACCACTCCGAAATCGTTCTGGTCGCAAGGAAGAAAAAGGAATCGATGTTTGGCTTGCATTGGAAGCACTTGAATTATGCTGGTTGAAGAAATACGATGTACTTGTTCTAATTACTTCCGACGGGGATTTTGTTCCATTGATTCGCAAAGTCAACACATTGGGAACTCGCGTTATGGTGCTTAGCTGGGATTTTGAATACACCGACGATACAAACCGGGAAATCATTACACGAACATCGCCCGATTTATTAGCCGAAGTTACCTATCCCGTAGCTATGCATGAACTCATCGATAACGAAGAAGGAGACTACGAAGATTTAGTAAGTGGACTTTTTGTTACCCAAGAAAGTGCTCCTAAAAGCTATAAAGAGATTGTCGATAAAGGAGAAACCAAAGTTTCGAAAGCTTTGAACATGAAAAGCGGATATGGTTTCGTTGCTTTTCCTCCTAACAATTTATTTTTCCATTATCTCGATGTGATTGAAGGCGATTTTAATGACATTCACGATGGTGATACCGTTGAATTTACTGTCGAGATAAACGATAAAGGAAACGAGGTTGCTAAAAATGTTCGTAAAGTATCAGACGAATTTTTTGTGGGGAACGATGATCAAGACCTCTCGTTTGATGATATGATCTAATCGAAGAACTGTTCATTAAAACACCGAACCCGATATTTTGCAAATAAGCATCATATCGGGTTTATTGTTCTATCCGGAAATTTACCGTTTTGACCGATCGGGTAGGAGTATTCTCGATCATCGATTCCTGAATATACTGCGATGATTTACCTTGAAATACTTCTTCCAAATTGAGTATTGCGCCACAAGGAATTTGTTGTTGTTCAAAGTGTTTTAACCAAACGGCTCGTTCTTGTTTATTAAATGCACTATTTAAAATACTCGCTAATTCGGTTCTGTTTTTCAAGCGATCGTGATTCGTGCAAAATCGCATGTCATCTATTAAATCTGGTAGATCCAAACAAACAATTAATTTATTGAATTGAATATCGCTACCAATTGCCAAAACCAAGGATTTTTTATCGGCACATATAAAACAATCACCATAAGGAGCAATATTGGGATGCAGAGTCCCTTGCGCTTTGGGAATTAATCCACTCATCAAGTAATTGCTTGCCTGATTCGCCAGGGCTCCAATGGCAGTTTCAAATAAATTGACACGCACAATGGAACCATTTCCTGTTTTGTATCGATGAATCAAGGCCATCAATATGCCTTCTTTTAATTGATGGCCGGCAAGAATATCTATCATTGGAACAGGCAATCGAGCTGGATTATCCGGAAAGCCTGTCATGGATAAATAACCTGTTTCAGCTTGTAAAACAATATCATAGGCAACGCGCGAATCGCCTTCGGCAAAAGCATCCAATTGCCCAATAATCAGTGAAGGGAATCGCTTGTGTAATTGCTCTACTTCGAGATTCCAGCGTTTGGCAGAAGATCTTTTGAAATTACTGATAACGATGTCGGCTTGCTTCAATAATTCTTCCAACTCAATTAAATCGGCTGCGATTTCAAGATTAAGCATTCTCAATTCCTTGCCTTGATTAACCGAAGCATAATAAGCGGAAATCTGTTCACCCGTTTCTTTACTATTTAGCCAATTGCGAGTAACATCACCATTGCTTTGTGCATTCTCAATTTTAATAACACGTGCACCACATTCCACAAAAAACAATCCTGCCGAAGGTCCCGCTAGAACGGATGCCAATTCAACTACCAAAAGGTCTTTGAAAAAACTGTTATGTGATAGTGAAGAATCGTTCATGTTAAAAAGGGTAACCAATTCCGAAGTTCAAATTCCCTTGCCTTAATTTCTGGTATTGAATGACCCAACGATCGTTCGAAGGAAATGATGGATCACGCATTTTATATGCTAAGTCGAGACGAATAATGAAGAAATCGAAATTCAATCGCAATCCTGCTCCAATGCCGAGCGCAATCTCTTTGTAAAAACGATTGCTTTCAAATTCGGCCAATGGTCGTTGAATGTCTTTTTGACGAAGCCAAATATTCCCAGCATCAATGAAAGCGGAACCTTCAAACATTTTATAAATTTTTGCGCGGTATTCAAAGTTCCACTCAAGTTTGATGTCGCCAATTTGATCGAAACGGACATTCGTTGGATTTTGATAAGCACCCGGCCCTAATGAACGTGCAATCCATGCTCGAATTCCGTTAGCTCCTCCACCAAAGAAACTTTTTACAAATGGCATCACAGTGCTATTTCCATAGGGGATCCCTAAACCTACAAAACTTCGAATTGCAATCGACGAGGATCTGCCAACAAATCGATAATAGCGTAAATCTCCGTCAAAACGAACGAACTGCGAAAATGGAACACCAAAAACAATGTACTTATAATTCTCAATCCCAGGGCTAGTGTAAAACTCTCGCGAACCGCGCAATAATAATCCCGAACTTTCTATATTTCCTTGGAAGAAAAAGAAGTTCTTCATTTCTCCAATGCGCTGACTATTGTACTGAAATCCATAACGCATCGAAGAAATAAGCTGACTCTGAAAACTGTTTTTCAAAAAGAGGTTGTTCGATTTATCCAGCAAATCACCAAACTGATTGCTAAGATTTACTGTTACAAAGTTGATTTCGGAAGGGTTGAATGTATGTGTAATGCGTGTTCCAGAATGTGCAGTATATCCATAAGCAAGAGTGAAAATACTGCGCTCATAATCGGGCCTTTGCTGATAATTAAATGACGTGGTAATGCTTGTTTGTTGATTGCTCGAACCTAAAAACTTCATGAAATTCGGAATCTTGGGAAGTTTCAACGAAACGATAGGTCCAAATAAGAACGTGTTGAATGGTAAGAACTTTTGGATGGTTTGATAATTTTCGTCAACATCCGATATTATTCGCTGAACCTCTACAGAACTGTTAAGACGAATTTCAAAAATCTCAAGTCCATGAAGTAGGTTGTTGTTTTGATAAATGACATCGAAAGCAACCCCTAAATCACCTGCTTTGTTAGTTCCTTGCAACTGTTCAGTATGCGATTGCCTGTTTTTTGGACTAATCTGAATCTCACAATCTAGTAATCCGATGGAATCGTTGGGCGTTGGTTTAAACTGTATGTTGATGAATTTAAACGTTTTAAAATCGGACAGTTTTCGATAGGTTCTATCAGCTTCTTTTTTACTATATAAATCGTTGTGATTGATTGTAATAGCCGATTTTATTGCACGGGGCCGAAAATTCAATGCATCTTCACTGATATAATAAACGTCATTGAAAAACAAGGTGTCTCCATGTGCAACACTATCGCGACGCAAACTGAAATCGGCAAATACATTGACTTTATTGATTCGATATCGGGTGTGAGGAACACTAACAGTACTATCAACATAACCCGAAATTCGTTTCACGGGGCTTTCAATTTCAATGCTGATGTCAACGTGATGATTGCCAACCGTGCTATCTGCTTTATATGAAATGAAATTTTTTACAAAAGCGAAATATCCTTTATTCTTTAAAAAATCAGTTATTCGACTCCGCTCTAAATCGAGTTCATCGGTATTGTAATTGTGACCTACCTTAAAAATACAATTTGAAGTGTCGCTATATATAAGCGATGTAAGTGACTTGTCTTCAAATTTATATTCAATATTTCGAATGGTGTATGCAGCTCCTTGATTTATGGTAAAAATGGCATTGCGCATTTGGGGACGTCCAATTTGTAATCCAATTGAATCGCTTACTTGGGCGTTGAAGTATCCATGATTTTTTAAATACAATTCAATCTGCTTACTCGATCGTCCTGCAAGCATAGTATCGAAAATTATAGGTGCTTCGCCAACTTCTAAGCGCCATTTTGCCAAACTAATCGGTTCTTGATTTTTAGGTTTTTTGCCCTTTGCTTTTCGTTTTTCGTTGAGAAGTTCTCTCTTTTTTAAACGTTTTTCGTAATTCTTTAGATATGTTTCTTGATTTACGGTATTGTAAACCCATAAATGAAATCGCCAAACACCAAGAATTTTACGGTTTGTTTTTTGTCGCACATATCCCAATAATTCGGAATCCGAAATAGTCGTTTTGTTTTTTAATAAAATGTTTTTATTAAGTAAATATTCCCCTTTTTGAAGTCGTCGAGTTGGATTACAGCTAGTAAAAAGCAGTATGCACAACAACATCGATGTACAGAAGTTAATTCCATTGTGCAAGCTATATATAGAAAATCGCTGTTGCATTCGCTCTTTATGGTATTTTAGCTGGCTCAAAAATAAGGCTTTTACATGCTGAGCAAAAACCGTTTGCGCGATTTATCTCAATTGCACCAAAAGAAATACCGTGAGCAAGAGGGACTTTTTCTTGCCGAAGGTGCGAAAATCGTACCTGAGTTGCTGCGTTCGAACTTTCCGGTGAACGAAATTTTTGCTCTTCAGCATTGGATTGATCGAAATCAGGCTGTGCTTTTGAAACGAGATATTCCGGTCTGTGCTATAACACAACAAGACCTCGAGCGATTGAGTCAGCTGCAAACTCCTCAAGAAGTAATTGCACTTTGTTCAAAACCCATCGAAAAGCAAGTTGAGTTGAAAACGGATGCATTGTATTTGTTCTTAGATTCCATTCGCGATCCTGGTAATATGGGAACCATTATGCGTTTGGCCGACTGGTTTGGTATCGATGCCGTTTTTGCAAGCGAAGATTGTGTAGAGTGGACCAATCCCAAAGTGATTCAAGCAAGTATGGGATCGTTTATTCGCATGCGTCCTCAATATGTTGATGCAGTTGGTTTTATCAAAGAAACGAGTTTGCGATGTCCCGTTTACGCGACCGATTTAGAAGGTGAAAATATCTATACATCATCGTTTAAGCCGGAGGGTATGCTAATCATTAGTAACGAAGCCCATGGCTTAAATCCCGAATTGGAAAAGTGGGTTAGTAAGAAGATTCATATTCCTGCAGCTCAAAAAGAAGGAGGCATGGCCGAATCGCTCAATGCGGCTATTGCTGCAGCGGTTGTTTTAGGCGAATTTTACCGACAAAGAATGTTGTAAAATTTATAAATACAGCTAACTTTACTGCGATGTATAAGCGTTTACTTCGTCCAATCCTTTTTCTTATTTCGCCCGAAAAAGCGCATCATATCTCGGTAAGTTTGTTTCAATTTGTTTGTGCAATTCCGGGTATTGATGGATTTTTTCGTTGGTATTCAAAAGGCTTTCATCCCGAGTTGAGGTTCGATAAAAAAGGAATTCGGTTTCCTAATCGTGTAGGATTAGCCGCTGGATTCGATAAAAATGCTTCGTTTTACAAATCATTCCAACACTTGGGTTTTGGTTTTATTGAAGTGGGGACGGTAACACCATTAGCTCAACCTGGAAATCCTCAGCCGCGTTTGTTCCGTTTGCCTGATGATGAAGCATTAATTAATCGAATGGGATTTAATAATGAGGGTGTGGATGCCATGATACAGAAACTTAAAAATCGTCCACACGGATTGATTATAGGAGGAAACATCGGAAAAAATAAAGCCACTTCAAGTGATGATGCCATTAACGATTACTTGATTTGCTTTCGTGCTTTGCATCCTTATGTCGATTATTTTGCGGTTAATGTAAGTTCACCCAATACTCCTGGATTAAGAGCTTTGCAAGAGAAAGAGCCATTGCGTGAGTTACTCAAAGCCATTCAAGAAGAGGCCCGACATTTAAAATCAACGCAACCCATCTTACTTAAAATAGCTCCCGATTTAAATCAATCCGAATTAGATGATATTATCGAAATAGTAAGTGATTGCGAATTGTCGGGTGTCATTGCAACTAATACAACTATTTCGAGAAGTCATTTGCAAACAACTACCAAAATGCTGGAAGAAATTGGTGCAGGTGGTTTAAGTGGCAAGCCCGTTCGAAATCGTTCAACGGAAGTGATTCGATATTTACGCGAGCATTTGGGTCCGGAATCCCTACTCATTGGAGTGGGAGGGATTCATTCTGCAGAGGATGCCCTTGAGAAAATAGATGCAGGTGCGGATGTTAT
>JBIPLZ010000082.1:0-8237 GCA_044369395.1 Flavobacteriales bacterium
AGATTTGAAGATTTGAAGATTTGAAGATTTGAAGATTTGAAGATTTGAAGATTTGAAGATTTGAAGATTTGAAGATTTGAAGATTTGAAGATTTGAAGATTTGAAGATTTGAAGATTTGAAGATTTTAAGATTTGAAGATTTGAAGATTTGAAGATTTGAAGATTTGAAGATTTGAAGATTTGAAGATTTGAAGATTTGAAGATTTGAAGATTTGAAGATTTGAAGATAAAATCTTCAACTAATTTTCAATAGATTTGAAGAAATATTTTTAAACATTTAAGGCAATTCATTTAACATTTTAAATCAATCTTCAAATTTTCAAATTAGCTCATTTTCAAATTATATACAAATGAACATCATCCCCATCACCCTCCTCGTTTTAGCGATTTTATTCGTATTTACATCCTTTGCAACCGTTCAACAAGGCACCATAGGAGTTACCACCATCTTTGGAAAATACAGCAGGATGTTGCGTCCAGGATTGAATTTCAAAATCCCGTTTATCGAACAAATTTATAAGCGTGTTTCCATCCAAAACCGTTCGGTTGAATTGGAATTTCAGGCAGTAACTGTTGACCAAGCCAATGTGTATTTCAAGGCGATGTTGTTGTTTGCGGTGGTGAATCCAGATGAGGAAACGATTAAAAATGTTGCCTTTAAATTCATCGATGAACGCAATTTGATGCAAGCGCTTATTCGCACAGTGGAAGGTTCTATTCGTGCTTTTGTGGCAAATAAACGTCAAAGTGAAGTCTTAACCTTGCGCGGTGAAATTGTGGAAGATGTAAAAGATCAAATTGATCAAACGCTCGAAAGTTGGGGTTATCATTTAATTGATTTGCAATTGAACGACATCACGTTCGATGATGTGATTATGAAATCGATGTCGCAAGTAGTGGCATCCAATAACTTAAAAGCTGCTGCAGAGAACGAAGGACAGGCATTATTGATTACTAAAACCAAGGCGGCAGAAGCTGAAGGAAATGCCATTAAAATTGCAGCAGAAGCCGAGCGTCAAGCGGCCCAATTGCGTGGTCAAGGGGTTGCGCTTTTCCGTGAAGAGGTGGCCAAGGGGATGACTCAAGCTGCTAAAGAAATGCAACAAGCTGATATGGATACTTCGGTAATCATGTTCACCATGTGGACCGAAGCCATCAAGCATTTTGCCGAAAATGGAAAAGGCAATGCTATTTTCTTGGATGGCTCACCTGAAGGAATGGACAAAAATTTCAAGCAATTGATGCATATATTAAACAGCAATCAGAAGGCTTGATAATTCTAAGAACCCAATTCCAAAATCCGATCAAATTCGTTCGAACTTAATGGCATTACACTTAAACGTGATTGTCGAATAAGAGCAATATTGGCCAATTGTTCGTCGGTTTTAATTTGTTCGAGCGTAACGGGCTTTTTCAATGCTTCAACTGGAGATAAATCTACTACGAACCAACGTAAATCGTCGGTAGTTGGGTCGTTATATGCTTCCTTCACAACCTTGGCGATTCCAACTACGCACATACCTTCGTTGCTGTGATAAAAAAGCACGAGATCGCCTGTTTTCATGGCTTGTAAATTATTGCGTGCCTGGTAATTTCGCACGCCGTCCCAAACGGTTTTTTTATCTTTTACAAATTGATGCCAAGGGTATTTTACCGGTTCCGATTTAACCAACCAATAATTCATTAGTGTACAATTTTAAATGTGAGTTCTTTTAATAATTCGGCATCATTGGCACTTTCATTGTTGACGCCTTTACTTTTTAAATCATAGTTGCGCAAATGATTCATGATACGAAGTAATTTGGCAGGAGGAAAATTTCGGGCTGCTTGCTCATAATCGCGAATGAAAAAAGGTGGAACTCCCATCGCCGAAGCCATATTCGTTTCTCCTTTGCCTTTTAACCATTGGTAATGCAATAGCTTGCTAAAGTAACTATACAAAGAGCCCATCACCATAGGAAGTGGAGTGTTTTTTTGTCCAGCAATGTTCATTGCAATTTGGTTGGCCTTAAAAACATTCTTTTGTCCCAAAGCTTTCTGAAATTCGAAAACATTAAACTCCCTACTAATCCCAACTTGCTTTTCTATATCCTTCTCATTAATCTCTGATCCAACTGGGGCATTAAGAAATAATTTATCAGCCTCGTTTGTCACTTTCTCCAATTCATTGCCAACATGTTCCGACAATAATATTGCAGCGCCGGCAGTAATTCGATATCCTTTCTTTCGAAAATGATTGCTTACCCACTCGGGCATTTTCTCTTGTTTTAGACGTTCCGAAACATAATAAACCCCTTTTTTACTGATGGAATCGTAAAACTTTTTTCGTTTATCGGGTTCTTTTCCTTTGAAACAAAAAACCAGAATGGTGCTTGGTTGGGGATTATTGATGTATGAAACCAGCTGTTCAGTGTCTTTCATTTGCTGCGCTTCCTTGATAATCACCACCTGATAATCGCTCATCATCGGAAAACGCTTTGCAGTTGCAATCACATCCTCGGCGCTTACATCCAAACCATACAAAACGGATTGATTAAATGCACGTTCATCTTCTGTCAACACATTATTTTCGATATAATCCGAAAGTTGATCGATGTAATAAGGTTCTTCTCCCGCAAACAGATAAATAGGAGCAAATTTTCGATTTTTCAAATCCTGATAAACCGACTCAATGGATGCAGTTACAGTTTTTGCCATGATTTAGCTATTTCTACAATTTATATTTTCACTAATCGAATCTCAAATGCTTAACGGTATTTCCGTTGTTGATTAGTTCGTTGAGCGAATCAATACCGATCTGGATATGGGAATCAACGAAGTTTGTCGTAACGGCAGAATCGCTTTTTTCTGTCTTAACTCCACCTGCAACCATGGGCTGATCGCTTACAAGAAGCAATGCTCCAGTTGGAATTTTATTGTAAAAGCCAACGGAAAAGATGGTTGCAGTTTCCATATCGATGGCCATTGCACGAATCTTCAGAAGGTATTTTTTAAACTCATTATCATGCTCCCAAACACGGCGGTTGGTTGTAAAAACTGTTCCAGTCCAATAATCCTTCTTGTGATTTCGAATAGTTGTAGATACCGCTTTTTGAAGATTAAAGGCAGGCAATGCAGGAACTTCGGCAGGAAAATAATCGTTGGATGTTCCTTCGCCACGAATAGCTGCAATAGGTAAAATCAAATCGCCTACTTTATTTTTCTTTTTCAATCCTCCACATTTTCCTAAAAATAAACATGCTTTGGGTTGAATGGCAGAGAGTAAATCCATGATAATGGCAGCATTAGGGCTTCCCATGCTAAAGTTTATCATGGTAATTCCATTGGCTGTTGCACAGGGCATTGGTCGATCCTGTCCCACAATTTGAGCACCCGTAACTGCAGCAAATTTCTCCACATAGTTGGAAAAATTGGTAAGCAGGATATATTTGCCAAAGTCTTGAAGTTGCATGCCCGTATAACGAGGTAACCAATTATTCACGATTTCTTCTTTACTCTTCATGGATCAGGACTTATTAAATTTCAAACTTCTGCAGTTGCCGCCAATTCTACCTAAAACTAGAAAGGTTGCTTCACAAAGAACGCAAATTTTTGACGCATTCCGAAACAAATTTGTAGCATTAACACCCGAAGAATGGGTTAGGCAACACATGCTTAATTATTTGTACGAACATCTTAATTATCCCAAAAATTTGCTTGGAGTGGAAGTTTCATTGAAACTAAACAAGCTCTCCAAACGTGCCGATATTGTTGTTTACGCAGCCGACCTAACACCTTGGATGATTGTTGAATGCAAAGCAGCCGAAGTTGAAATCACCCAAGCCGTTTTTGATCAGGCTGCGCGGTATAATTTAACCATGCGCGTTCCTTTTTTGGTCGTAACAAATGGTATCCGATTATTAGCAGCCCGCATAAATTTTAAAGAAGAAAAGATTGAAATGCTCCAAAGGATGCCTGATTTTATTGATAAAATGTAGGTGTTCGGATTAAATCCATTCAGAATTACAATCATCTATTTAGAATTCCGATAAAACAGCATAATTGTTTCTATTAGAATGCAAAGATTCCCATTATCTTTGGCCGCCCCATCACATAAATATTTTATGTCTATACGTTTCTTCCCTACATTTCTTTTTTGCCTTATATCTTCGTTCATCATTGCGCAAAATGCTACCATTCGAGGTACTGTTTTCAATAAGAAAAATGGCGAACCCGTTATTTTCACAAACGTTTTTCTCGAAGGCACTAATTTCGCAGCCCAAACCGATGTAAACGGATTCTTTTCAATTACAAAAGTCCCGGCAGGTTCTTATAAACTGAGTTTCTCTTCTGTTGGATTCGAGAAAACATCCCTTTCAATTTCTGTAAAAGCGGGGCAATTACTCACACAAAATTTATACGTTCAAACCAAAGCTGTTGATATTAAAGAGTTTGAAGTCAGTGGCGAGAAAGAAGAAGAGCAAAATCGAATTGGGGTTGGATTAACCACCATTACGCCCAAAGAGATGAACAAACTTCCTACGATTGGAGCTGAACCCGATATTGCGCAGTACTTGCAGGTACTTCCTGGTGTAACTTTTACTGGTGACCAAGGTGGACAATTATACATTCGTGGGGGTTCGCCAATTCAAAATAAAGTTTTGCTTGATGGGATGATTATTTACAATCCATTTCACTCGATTGGTTTGTTCTCGGTGTTCGATACAGATATCATTCGAAATGCAGATGTATACACAGGTGGATTCAGTGCTGAAAATGGAGGACGGGTTTCGTCAATCATGAAAATTACCAGTAAGGATGGAAATAAGAAACGTTTTGGCGGAAAGGTGTCTGCAAGTCCTTTTGTTTCCAAATTGCAATTGGAAGGCCCTTTGAGTAAACAGAAAGAAGGAAAGGCGAGTTCTACATCTTTCATTTTAAGTGCTCGTTCTTCTTATTTGAAAGAAAGTTCCAAGATATTTTATCCGTATGTAGATACAGCAGGCTTACCTTTCAATTTCACTGATGTTTACGGGAAAATTTCAATCAATGGTGATAACGGGAGCAAACTCAATTTGACAGGATTTAATTTCAGCGATCAGGTTCAATATAAAAGTTTGCAGGAGTTGAACTGGAATACTTTTGGCGCTGGTGCTAATTTCGTTTTGGTACCAAGCAATAGTACATTTTTAATGGATGGGGTATTTAGTTATACCGACTATAAAATTAACCTCGACGAAGCAAGTAAGCCTTCTAGAAGCAGTGAAATAAGTGGATTTAACCTGGCCATGAATTTCAAGTATTTTATTGGAAAAAATGATTTCTTGTGGGGAGTTGAAGCCATTGGATTAAACACAGCGTTCACCTTTTTCAATGAAGTAAATAGAAAAATTGAGCAGAACGAAAACAATACAGAATTGGCATTGTATGCGAAGTACCACTTCACAGTTGGGAAATTGGTTGCCGAACCGAGCTTTCGTATGCACTATTATGCATCGCTTGGAGAAGCATCACCCGAGCCACGTTTGGGCTTGAAGTTTAATGTGAGCGATAATTTCCGTTTGAAATTTGCAAGTGGCTTGTATAGCCAAAATCTAATTGCAGGGGTTTCAGATCGAGATGTAGTGAATTTGTTTTATGGCTTTTTGACTGCTCCGGAAAATGCACCAACCGAGTATAAAGGTGAACCTCGTCCAAGCAAATTGCAAAAGGCTCAACATGCAATTTTTGGATTTGAAAGTAATTTAGGGAAGCACTTGAAATGGAATGTGGAAGCTTACTATTTCAACTTCAACCAACTTACCAATATCAACCGAAATAAATTGTACGACGACAATTCGGAAAACGAAGCACAACCTGATGTACTTAAGAAAGATTTCATTCTTGAAAAAGGGGTTTCCAAAGGGGTTGATATGACCTTGAAATATGATTACAAACGTTTCTATATCTGGGCGGTTTATTCTTTGATGAAAGTGACCCGCGAAGACGAGTTAATCGATTACAGTCCAGTTTGGGATCGTCGTCATAACGTGAATTTACTTGCGTCGTACGAATTTGGGAAACGTTTGAATTGGTCGTTTAGCGCACGTTGGAATTACGGTTCTGGATTCCCATTCACACAAACTCAAGGTTTCTATGAAAATAACACATTAACAGGCAACCTAAATGGCAATTACACAACAACTAATGGAACTCTTGGATCGACTTTCGCACAATTAAATCAAGGTCGTTTACCTGCCTATCATCGTTTGGACATAAACCTAAAACACAACATTGAACTTGGCGAAAACACGACACTCGAACTTACTGCAGGTGTTACAAACTCATACAATCGCGATAACATCTTTTACTTCGACCGAGTTAAGTTTGAACGAATCAATCAGTTACCAATTTTACCAAGTATTGGTGTGAACTTAAGATTCTAAGTTATTCAATCAGAAACAAAAAAGGATGCACATGTTAAATGTGCATCCTTTTTTGTTGTGAGCTATTTGATTATTTTGAATCTTAGTCTTCTAATCGAATTCAATAATTTAAATCGATTTGAGGAAGCGAAAAATCTTCTTATGCATTAACAGCATTTAACTGACCAAGTGTACGGAGATGATTGATGTGAGAAGCAATTGCATCGCGCATTTTACGGTGTTCGATATAAATTACGCCAAACTCTTCGCAGGTGCTTTTAATAATTTTGCTAATTGCTGGATAATGCACGTGTGAGATTTTCGGAAAAAGATGATGTTCAATTTGGAAATTCAATCCTCCAACTAACCAAGAAATTACTTTATTCCGAGTTGCAAAATTGGCAGTCGTTTTAAGCTGATGTATTGCCCATTCGTCTTCAATTTTATTGGCAACTGGAACAGGAAAATGAGCTTCTTCGACAGTGTGTGCCAACTGAAATACAATGCTCAATACAACTCCAGCAAACATTCCGTATACAAGGAAACCAATTAGCCAAGGAGTAAATCCGATGAAGTAAATGGGAACAATCACAAACATGCAGAAATGGATCACTTTGAAAGACCAAAAACTAATATGATCGGATGTATTCATTTTCTTTAAAGGCATAGAACCAACCATGCGTGTAAAATACTTCTTGTAATCGGTGAAGAAAATCCAATATATGTAAAGAAGTGAATAAGCAAACCAGAAATAGATATGCTGGTACTTATGCATTTTCAGGAATTTCTGAGAATCACATAAACGTAAAAAAGGACGTGCATCAATATCATCATCAATCCCATCAATATTAGTATATGCGTGATGAATAACATTGTGCTTGGTATTCCACATAAATACATTGGCTCCCAAAAAATTTAAGGAAAGTCCGGCTAATTTATTAATCCAAGGATATTTACTGAAGCTTCCATGCGCTCCATCATGCATGATGTTAAATCCGATGGATGCGGTTAATCCACCTAAAATGATGCTTTCAACCAATGCAAAATACCAAACAGGCGTATAAAAAACCAAATGTGTATAGACAACTAGAAAACTCACTACGAGAATGATTGCTTTTAGGAAAAGTTTGAAATTCCCAGTACTAGCTGTTTCTGCTTCCTTAAAGTATTCGGTAATCCGAGTTTTTAACTCCGCATGAAATGAAGTAGAGTTTGATATAAATTTGGGAGCTGCCATGTTAAGGATTGTTCAATGTGAACTGTTTAATAAAATGTTTTTAAGCGATTTTTTAAAACCAAACAAATGTATAGCATAAAGTAATTGGAGTTTGAATATGCAGTACCTAATTTAGAACATGCATTGTTAATAGCTGAAAATCAACTGCCAAACAATCATAAAACTACAAGACTTAATCTCTTTTTGCGCTGCGAGTGGCTTAATTTACGTAGTACGTGGACGTCTATGACCTCTCCAACGATTTCGTGTCCGAACTTCTGCACCTACGCCGGCTGATCCAGCGAGCTGAGAAGCAGATTTTTCTCTATCTGCTCTTGGTGGTCGTTGCGGTTGTGGCTTTTTCTTGGCTTTTGCAGCAGTATTTCGGGGGCCTTGCATAGGTACAAACGAACCTGAACTTAAAGGCCAAGGGTGATTTTCAACAACTGGAACTACTTTGTTAATCAGCTTCTGAATATCGCGCATGTATTCTTTCTCTTCTTCGTCGCAAAACGAAAATGCAATTCCACTTGCTCCTGCCCTACCCGTTCTTCCAATTCGGTGAACATAGGTTTCGGGAATATTGGGAATTTCGTAATTGATTACATGCGAAAGATTGTCCACATCAATACCACGCG
>JBIPLZ010000083.1:0-8159 GCA_044369395.1 Flavobacteriales bacterium
TGGAAAAAAGAATAACGTGGGAAGCAACAAGCGTGGGTGTTCAATAAAATAAAAATGCCCATTGCCAGAGCATAAGATATAAAGCGTGGTCATTAAAACGTACAAAGGCACAATGCGGATGAGTCGCTTCCCTAAAAATTCAGTGACATTTTTCCAATTGGGCTCTACAAAACGCGTGGTATGATGCATAATAAATCCACTAATCATAAAGAAGAGCGGAACGCCAATGGAGCCATTGCCAAACAAGATTTTTCCAATATTATCTTCCTTCAACAAACCTTTCATGTGAAAGAAGCACACCAGCATAGCCGCCACCGCCCGAAGGAGTTGAATGATGTCGAGTTTGGATTTCATGTAGAAATTAGTTTCAGGAAATGGTGAACCGAATGTGTTTCCCTAAACCGATTTCGAAAATTTTGAAAAGCGTAGAAAGCTGTATATCCACTTTCCCGTTTTCGAGTCTTGAGATATAGCTCTTCTTTGTTCCGATCTTTTCGGCCAACTGTTCTTGTGTGATGTTGGCTTCTTTTCTTGCTTCTTTCAACATTTCTGAAATAACAAAATAATTGGCCTTGGTTTCATGCTCATCACGACTGGGCGTGCCAAGTTTGCCGTATTTTGCTTCTAAAAGTTCATCAAACGATTTAACTTTTCTTATTGCGTCCTTTTCCATTGTTCTGTTTTTTTAATTCAAAGTACGATTGCTTCAGCAGGGTTGCTTTTTCAATCATGTTGCGAGGTGTTTTTTGTGTCTTCTTTTGAAACCCGTTAAAAAGTACAACAACGTGTCCCCCATCAAAACAACAAAACACTCTAAAAATATTAGACCCTAACTCAATTCTAATTTCAAAAAGCCCGTCGGAACCTTCTATATGCTAAAGAAATTTTTTAGGAATACGTTCTACTTGTCTGATTATGCTGAACACAAATTCTATTTTCTCTTGAACAGATGGCTGCTGCTCAAGATAGAATTCCATAAAATGGTTTTCATGAAAAATGATTTTCCGCTCAACGAATTTCACACCACAAAGTTAACTTTATAGTTAACATTTAGAGCAAAAAAACACCTCGAATATTTTATTCCATTATCCTTTTAAAAAGTATCATTAAAAATGCATGTTCTACTAATAGGGTTTATCAATTTTTAAATTATTGGTGTTCTATTCTTCCTATTTTTGCAACACATCATGGGAATAAAATCATTCTTAGCCAAACCGCTCTCTTCGTATATCGCCAGCCAGGTTCGTAAATGGAGCATGTCGCCAATCGAAACCCAAAGCAAGGTGTTTCAAGAACTCATTGCCGGTGCTCAAAACACCGCTTTTGGAAAGGATCATGGCTTTGCGTCTATCCGCTCTTACGAGGATTTTAAAACCCAAGTGCCTGTTCGCGATTACGAAGGTCTAAAAACCTACATCGACCGCGCAACCAAAGGAGAATCCGATGTACTTTGGAAAGGAAAACCCATCTATTTCTGCAAAACTTCAGGAACCACTTCGGGAACCAAGTACATTCCCATAACTGCCGAATCGATTCATAACCACATTGAATCGGCGCGAAATGCTTTGTTGCTTTACATTCACGAAACGGGCAATGCCCAATTTGTGGATGGCAAATTGATTTTCCTATCGGGAAGTCCGGTGTTGAACGAAATTGGCGGTATTCCCTTGGGGCGCTTAAGTGGAATTGTGAATCATCATATTCCGCAGTATCTAAGAAGAAACCAGATGCCTTCGTACAAAACCAATTGCATTGAAGATTGGGAAAAAAAGGTGCGGAAAATTGCCAAAGAAACCATCAACGAAAACATGACCCTCATCAGTGGAATTCCTTCCTGGGTGCAAATGTATTTTGAGGTTTTGCAAGAAAAATCGGGCGGAAAAACCATGCAGGAACTGTTTCCAAACTTTTCCTTATTTGTTTACGGCGGGGTAAATTTTGAACCTTATCGCAGTCGTTTCGAGAAACTGATTGGCAAACCCATCGATTCAATCGAGCTATTTCCTGCTTCCGAAGGTTTCATTGCTTACCAAGATAAACAGCCCTCGCAAGGCCTTTTACTGATTTTAAATTCGGGGATTTTTTATGAGTTTATTCCGGCAGATGAGTTCTTCTCCGAAAACCCAACACGTATTTCCCTGCAAGATGTAAAACTCGATGTAAACTATGTGCTCATTTTAAACACCAATGCAGGACTTTGGGGTTATAACATTGGCGACACCGTTAAATTTGTGAGTCTTGATCCGTATCGAGTTGTTGTAACTGGACGCATCAAGCATTTTACATCGGCTTTTGGAGAACACGTCATTGCCGAAGAAGTTGAGTACGCCCTGAAAGCAGCCTGCTTGGGAGAAGTGGTTGAAGTGATTGAGTTTACCGTGGCGCCGCAAGTAAGTCCAGAAACAGGTTTGCCTTACCACGAATGGTTTGTGGAGTTTAATGTAAAACCCAAAGATGCCGATCGTTTTCGATTAAAGATTGATGCCGCCTTGCAGAAGAAGAACATCTATTACAAAGATTTAATTACCGGAAATGTGCTTCAACCTTTAATTTTACGAAGTGTGGAAAAGGGCAGTTTTGTTCAATATATGAAGTCGCAAGGTAAACTAGGCGGACAAAACAAAGTTCCCCGTTTGAGCAACGACCGTAAAATTGCAGACGAATTAACACCCTTTATTGAGGAATTTTAAATTGCAGAATAATTTGGCAAGCTACTTGCAAAGCGTGTGCGCCAAATGAATCGTACGATTTATTTAACAATCTTATAATTTATGCATTCATTCAAACAATTGTTTTCGGGGCTTTTTATTTGTTTTGTATTGGTTTCCTGTACAGACGAAAATCCGATTCTGGTTCCTGATGTTGACCCGAAAGATAAATTCATCGGCACTTGGAATGTGCGCGAAGAAATTGGAAATCAGGTTACCGGAAATTATACATCCGTTGTAACAAGTAATCCCAACAATACCTCCCAAATCATCATCAATAACATTTACAATTTAGGCACAGCGGCAAATATTTCTGCATTGGTTGCCAACAATAGTCTCAGTATTTCTCAAGCTACTATTACAGGAATTAGCATTTTCGGAAGTGGCACATATGGAGGCAGTGGATTTATTATTAATTTAACTGTCGATGAAGGCAGCGGAACATCTCAAGTAAAAACAACCTATTCCAAATAAGCTCTATTTTACATCTATGAAAAAATCAATGACTCGCCTATTAGGCATTGCAGTAATTAGCACGTTGACATTGGGCTCATGTGCAAAACGAACAGTTACACGCGTAGCTCCCGACAAAGTAATTGATTTGAGTGGGCGTTGGAATGAAACCGATGCGCGCCTTGCTGCCGAAACACTTACTAATCAGGCTTTGGGTGGCGATTGGCTGGGAAATTTCACGAACGAAAAGCAAAAAAAGCCGGTTGTCATTGTAGGAATGGTGCGCAACAACAGCCACGAACACATGGATACCGAAATCTTCACCAAAGACATGGAGCGTGCGTTTATTAAAAGCAGCATGATTCGTTTGGTTGCCGCTGGAGAAAAGCGCACGGAACTTCGCGGAGAACGTGCCGACCAACAAGATTTTTCGTCGGGCGAAACCATGAAAAAATTCGGACGTGAAATGGGTGCAGATTTTATGATGCAAGGAACCGTAAAATCGATTGTAGATGGATACGGAAAAGAGAAAACGACCTTTTGGCAAATCGATTTGGAATTGACCAATATCGAAACCAACGAAATTGTGTGGATTGGCGATTACAAAGGCAAGAAGTACATTGTTAATTAATCGGACTTAAATCGACTAATTTTATTGGACATCGCATGCGCCAGCTCCGCCTGATTGCCATTGTATCCAGTCTACTTATACTTAACGCTTGTGCTCCTTATTATGTGAAGCACAAGCGTTTTATGTCGTTTATTGAACAAGAGCAATTTAAACAGGCCGAAACGGAATTAGCCACCAGCAAGCAAGCCAAGAAGAAACGCATGCGGCTCTTGTATTTATTGGAACGCGGCTATGTTGATTTAAGTTTAGGGAATTTCAAAGAGAGCGCCGACTATTTTGAAGAAGCCGATTATCTCATCGAGGATTACAGAAGAAGTTTGGGCTATGAAGCGCTTGCCATCATTACAAACCCAGGAGTAAAGCCCTATAAAGCCGAAGATTTTGAAATTGTGATGCTGCATTATTTCAATGCAGTGAACTACTTGAAGATGCGCAATTTCGAAGATGCTTTGGTTGAGTGCCGCAGGATGAATCTTTCGCTCATTGCCATGGCGGAAAGACAGAAAGACAAGCCGAAATACAAGGAAGATGCATTTGCGCATTTACTTATGGGTCTAGCATACGAAGGAAGCGGCGACCTCAACAATGCATTTATCGCCTACCGTAATGCATATGAAGTATATAAGGGCGATTACAGCAAGTTTTTCGAAATGTCAGTTCCAGAGCAACTAAAGAAAGATCTTATTCGAACAGCTGCTGCCAATGGATTTCAAAACGAAGTGGAACTTTACAAGAAAACCTTTGGATATCAACCCAACGACACTTTGCCGAAGTCGAATAAAACCGAACTCATCCTTTTTTGGAACAACAGTTTAGGCCCATACAAAGAAGAATGGAGCATCGATTTTACATTAACCCGAGTTGGCGATCAGTTTGTTTTTATGAACCCAGGATTAGCATTAAGCTTTTCGTTTCCGGTGAGTAGCGTAAGCCAACAGGATGCACTTAATTTATCGAGTTTAAGTGTTTACCGCATTGCATTTCCACGATATGTGCATCGTCCCTTGATGTATATGTCAGCGCATGTTCGGGTTGATGAGAAATCCTATCCATTAGAGATGGCCGAAAACATTGATGTCATTGCCTTTAAAAGTTTGAACGACCGCTTTGCGCGAGAAATGGGAGCTGCACTACTTCGTTTTGCGGTGAAAAAAGCGGCAGAGATGGCTTTAAGAAAAGAAAACAAAGATGCTGGGTTTGTGCTGGGTTTGGCAAATGCCATTTCGGAACAAGCAGATACGCGCAATTGGCAGACGCTTCCCAACAACATTTCTTATGCTCGCATTCCACTTGAGCCGGGGAAGAACGAAATTCTTTTCAAAGCACAATCGAAATTATACGGAAAATGGCGTTGCGACACCATTCGCATTGATGCTAAAAAAGGACGCACCTATTTTGAAATGGTGAATACAATCAAGAACTAAGTTTTAATCGAAGTCGAGAATGCGGATTTCGGTTCTACGGTTTTCCTGGTGTTGCGCTTCTTTACATTTTACCCCATTACCGCAATTGTTTTTTAATTGCGTTTCTCCATAGCCTTTGCCCGTAATTCTACTTGCTGCAATGCCTTTCGAAATAATGTATTCGGCTGCCGATTTTGCGCGGGCTTCGGAAAGTTTCAAATTGTCTGCATCGCTACCGCGCGAATCAGTATGAGATCCTAGTTCAATAATCATGTTTGGATTTTCTTCCATCACCAAAACCACATAATCCAAGACCTTGGCTGCATCCGGACGAATATTCGATTTGGCTAAATCGTAGAAGATCCCTTCGAGCGCAATAACACCTCCTTCGCGAAGCTTCAATAGTTTCAACTCGCGCGAAAGTTTCTTAATGCCTTTCAATGCTTTTACATCGGTTTTGCTTTTCGAGGTGCTGAAATAACCAATTTGCGAACAGGAAGCCGTCCAACTAGAATTCTCGATAACGACCGTTTCAAAAAAGCCTTTTTCATCTGCAAGAAAATCAATTACTTCCTTCGTTTGCGTATTAACCATTCGAATTTTCGCATTGGCAACAGGCGCATTCGATTGCTCATCAACTATGGTAAATTCGAGTGGTATGCCTTTCAATGGAGCAATACCGGTTCCCAAACGAGCAACGGCATCTACTTCTCCCTGCTTGCATGGAGCTGTTAAGGTTTTTATTGCGTCGGGAAGACCCGCTTTTTTCGCTCGAACCTGATATTGATGGCAAGGCTCTAAGTAAAACCGAACATATCCTTTTGCATCTGTTTCGGCATTTATCGCCGCCGTTTTGCTTGTTAAGTCGAGAAGTTCAACTTGGGCATTCGAAATGTCTTTGTTGGAGTATTTATCAAAAACATTCACATACAACTTCGGACGTTTCATTAAAATGCGGATGTCGTCCTTTTTGCTTATTGGGCAATTCGATTTAATTACTTGTTCGTGCTGCGGAAAGCCTTCTCCAGTAGTGATTACTTTGTATTCTATACAAGGACGCAACATGGCAGAAGCTTTTCCTTCGCCATCGGCAGGCAAATCGAAAACAAGTTCATCGTTTGAATAGATTTTCATTCGACCGTTTGGAACTGCTTTTACCTCATCCTGATCCACCAGAATAATGTTTGTTGGACGCATTTTGTATGTGAATCGGTAAATGTCGTCGCTGCCTTTCCCTCCTGCCCGATTGGAACTGAAAAACCCGTTTTTTCCGAAATTATTCATGATCATTCCAAAATCATCGGCCGGACTATTTATGGGTGAACCCATATTTTCAATTTTTTGAGGTTTTCCATTCTTTAACACCGAGCGGAAATTGTCGAGACCGCCCATTCCACCCCATCCGTTTGACGCAAAACATAGGAGACTATCCTTGTATACAAAGGGAAAAAGCTCGTTTCCTTTGGTATTAATTTCAGGACCCAAGTTTTCGGGTTTGGTCCAGGTGTTGTTCTCGAATCGGCTTAGATAAATATCACTTCCTCCTTGCCCTCCCGGCATATCGCTCGAAAAATACAGGCGTTTTCCATCTTCCGAAAATGCGGGATGACCAATGGAATACTCATCGCTGTTGAATGGGAACAGGCTAACTTTAGACCATTCCTTTCCATCGTAATTACTGAAAAACAACTTGAGTTTGTTGATGCGGTCGGCACTTCTTCGCACTTTTCCTTTGAAGAAATTGTTTCGTGTAAAAGCGAGTGTTTGCGTTTGCACATGAAAACTTGCGGGACCTTCGTGGTACTTGGTATTGAGTTTCGAAGAGATGGGTGAAGCGTCTTGCAAAGTAGAGTCGTTGATTCCTTGTGATGTATATAAATCGAGCCAAGGGTCATTGTTCCAAGGGAAAATAGATTTCGGGAAACTGCTTCCTTGTCGATTCGAAACAAGCACGATTCCATTTTGAAAGTACGAAGCACTGAAATCGGAATTTACCGAATTGATGCTTAGATTTTCAATTTTAAAGCATTCCGATTCTCCAAAAAAGCCAGCGAAATTTTCGATTGCATTAGTAAATTGTTTCCCACGTTGATCGGAAGCCATCAATTGATTGAACTTTTCGTATTGCTTTTTGGCTTCTTCGTTTTTACCACCAGCCTCAAGTGCCTGAGCCAAGTAAAAATAATCTTCATTCCATGCTATTCCCAATTCAATAACTCGCTTTATCCACTCTTCTGTTTTTGTGGGATTGTTGCTTAATCGATACGAATCAGCCAATTTGCGGATAGCATTTTTATTGTCGGGATTCTTTTTAATAATATGCTCATAAAGCTCAATTGCATCCGCATAAGCATAATTCGCAAACAGCTTATTTGCTTTTCTTTCGACGGGCGATTGCGCCAAAATCGGAGTCGCTCCAATTAAGAGCAAAAGCAGTCCGTTCCGAAGGTGTTTAAGAATAGAATTTGCCATGATCTTTATATTAGAAATATCGAGGAGTAACCGTCTTGTTTTTATTGAATCCTAAGTCGGAACGAAGCATAATTTCGTGAGTCGCACCTACATAACCCGAAAACTGACTAATCGTTTGGTCGTAGGCGTATCCAATGCGGAAGTTCTTATTCAGTTGAATTTCAAGTAAGGCCACCATGGCATCTTTTGAGCGGTATGAAAGCCCAAAGCCAATTACATCGAGCCAGTAAATATTGGCATTTACATCAACTTGCATCGGCGCTCCAGCAACTTCTTTAATCATGAGCGATGGTTTTAAATGAAGGGTTGGTGAAAGCTTAAACACATATCCACCTGTTAGATTAATATGCGTTCTGTATCGAGCCAAATAAACCGTATTAAGTTGTTGGGATGCGATGATGTTATTCCTCAAATTGGGGATGCCTAATCCAACATACCAGTTTGGACCATACCAAAAAGCGCCAGCTCCAAAATTCAAACTCCACTGACTTA
>JBIPLZ010000084.1:0-8113 GCA_044369395.1 Flavobacteriales bacterium
TTCGTCAGGAAAAAACTGTACCAGCGTTCCTTTGGAATCGTTCGTATCGGTTATATCAGTTTCGTTCGTTAAGTTTCCTTTTTCGAATTCGGCCATTTTTAATTTCCCGTCGCGCACCGATTGCACCTTGAAATAACTCGAAAGCGCGTTCACGGCTTTGGTTCCGACACCATTTAATCCAACCGATTTCTTGAAAGCAACCGAATCGTACTTTGCACCTGTATTGATTTTGGAAACCACATCTACTACTTTGCCAAGTGGAATTCCACGGCCATAATCGCGCACTCGCACCATGCGATCTTTGATGGTGATTTCGATTTTTTTACCAAAGCCCATCACGTACTCATCAATACAATTATCGATCGATTCTTTGAGTAAAACATAAATCCCATCATCGAGTGAGGAGCCATCTCCTAACTTGCCAATATACATTCCCGGTCGAAGGCGAATATGTTCCTTCCAATCAAGCGATTTTATGGAGTCGTCGTTATACGTGCTATCAGTTTGCTCAGCCATAAAACAAAAGTAGGGAATGCAAATTTCTCAGGGAAGATTTGGCAGATTGAATTATCAACGAAATGAAAATAATTTATTCATAGGTACCTGTTCACTATTCGTGATGAAAATCCTATTGTGGTGTATTTTAAATTCGGTTATTTGCGCATGTTTATTTCAAAAGAAGTAGTTCAAGAATCTTTTACCTGGGAAGATTATTTAAGTTTATGCGAGAACTTAGTTGCCGAAAATAAATCTACTGGGTCTGTTCAAACAGTCGAACATGCGCATTATTCATCCTTGAATTTAAGTCGAATGAAACGCGTTTTTAAAACGTTTAAGGCGAGCGATGAAGCTGCGATTCAGTTTTCGGAAACCCCTCGCCAACTTTGGCTTTTAATAACGGAATCATGGTGTGGCGATGCTGCTCAAATTGCTCCTATAATGGCGCGATTAGCAGATTTAAGTTCAACAATTCAATTTCGAATTATAATACGTGATGAGCATATCGATATCATGGATTCATTTTTAACGAACGGAGGAAGGGCTATACCAAAACTTATTGGCTTAAATCCCGATACGTTTGAAGTGATTTGGCATTGGGGTCCCAGACCAAAAGGAGCAATTGATGTGGTTACTCGTTGTAAAAATGAAGGCTTAGAGAAAGAACAAATTTCACTTGCTCTTCAGGAATGGTATAATAAAGACAAAGGAATTGCTGTAACAGAGGAGCTAACGGATTTAGTCTCTTTTAAATAGGATTGAGAGTTATCTCTCTAATTTTCAACCTATGGTTTTTCATGTAAGATAATTTCTTCAAACATTCTATTTGGAAATTGTTTTTAGAATAAATTTGCACAAATAATACAATTAGCTAAAATGACAGATTCGCGGCAGATTGCGGTTGGAGATATTCATGGGTGTGTTAAAACTTTTCGTAAACTGGTTCGCGATGAATTGCAGGTGACTTCAGATGATCATTTGATTTTGCTTGGTGATATTATAGACCGAGGTCCAGATTCTAAAGGAGTGATAGACGAAATTATTGCGCTTAGAGAACGTGGAATTCGGGTGCAAGTGCTTCAAGGAAATCATGAAGAAATGATGATAAATGCATCACAAAGTCATGAAAGAAACGATTATTGGCTTCGTAATGGTGGACAAGAAACTTTGGATAGTTTTGGTGTAAAGCATATTTCAGAAATTCCAATAAGCTATCTTGATTTTATTCGTTTCACTGAAATGTATATCGAAACAGCCGATACTATTTTTGTACATGCAGGTTTGAATTTTAATAAATCAGACCCTTTTTCCGATTATGAAGCGATGAAGTGGACTCGTAAAATGGAAATTGATCCAACTAAAATTGGTAATCGGGCAATTGTTCATGGACATGTGCCTGCTCCACTTCCATTATTAATGAAATTAAGAAAATTCAACATCAATATTGATGCAGGGTGCGTATACAAAGATATTCCTGGACTGGGTAATTTATTGGCTTTTGATGTGACCAATAAAAGGTTTGTATCAGTGGCTAACTGCGAATAAATTATACATTAAATCGGAAGTGCATAATGTCGCCATCTTGCACAATATATTCTTTCCCTTCAACAGCTAATTTACCATTTTCGCGGCAAGCTGATTCTGAACCAAACTTGATAAAATCGTCATACTTGATGACCTCAGCACGGATAAACCCTTTTTCGAAATCGGTGTGAATAACTGCGGCCGCTTGTGGTGCTTTCATGCCGGTTGTAATGGTCCATGCACGCACTTCTTTAACGCCCGCAGTAAAATATGTTTGAAGGTTTAATAAATGATACGCCTTTTTTATGAGCTTATTCACTCCGGGTTCTTCCAAGCCAATTTCACTTAAAAAAGCCACTTTGTCCTCGTAGGTTTCCAATTCTGCAATATCTGCTTCCATTGCAGCAGTAATGATTAGAATTTCCGCATTTTCTTCCGCAACAGCATTTCGAACGGCTTCAACATACGCATTTCCTGTTTTGGCCGAGGCCTCATCTACATTGCAAATGTACATAACCGGCTTGTTGGTAAGCAAGTACAAGTCGTTTGCAAATTCAATGTCGTCGGGCTTCTCTAATTTTATGCTGCGTGCCGATTTACCTTGAAGCAACACTTCGCGGTATTGCGATAAAATATCGTGTGCGCGTTTTGCATCTTTATCGCCTGTTTTAGCAAGCTTCTCTACTTTTTGTAGTCGCTTCTCAACGGTATCCAAATCTTTCAATTGCAATTCCATATCGATCACTTCCTTGTCGCCCACTGGATTTACACGGCCATCAACGTGCACTACATTTTCATCGTCAAAACAACGTAACACATGCAGAATTGCATCGCATTCGCGAATGTTACCAAGAAACATATTACCTAAGCCTTCACCTTTTGAAGCTCCTTTTACCAATCCGGCAATGTCAACAATCTCAACGGTTGTAGGAACAATGCGCTCGGGATTTACAAACTTCGACAATTCGGTCAATCGTTCGTCTGGAACCGTAATAACTCCAACATTGGGTTCGATGGTGCAAAAAGGAAAGTTTGCTGCTTGCGCTTTTGCATTACTCAAACAATTAAAAAGTGTTGATTTACCAACATTGGGAAGCCCAACAATTCCGCATTTTAGTGCCATAGTTTCTCTGAAAATGGGCGCAAATATAGTTTAATCAAGCTATTTATGAATAGCATTTTCAAATCTATTCTCAAATGTGGTAATTGCAAATAGAGTAAATCAGTTTAGTTTCCATTGTCAGCATTGAAGAATGGCAATGAAATGAAAAAAGTGGTCCCAATATTTTCAGTCGATTCAAACCAAATTTCACCTTCGCTACTTTCTATGATATTTTTCACCAAAGCCAAACCGAGTCCCATGCCCGAGTTTTTGGTGGTGAAATTGGGAGAAAATATTTTATCGCGAAGCTCATCCGAAATTCCCGTTCCATTATCCCGAATAGAAAATATGTATTTGTTTTCTGTCGATTTAATTTGAACAAGTAGCTCTCCTTTGCGATTCTCAGGAATTGATTGAATCGCATTCCGAAATAGGTTGTTAAAGACACGAAGCATTTGTTCTTTATCAGTATTCACAAAACAAGGCAAGGCATTCACATCCACATCTAACGTAATGTTGACGCCTTGTTCACCCTGATGTAAATCGATAGTATTCAATAATAATGAATGAATATCAACCTTCTCCTTCACCATATTCGGCATTTTGGCGAAATTCGAAAACTCAGTTGCTATGTGGCTAAGCGAATCGATTTGTTCAATCAAATTTTGAGTGTAACGGGCTATGCGTTCATTAAATCCAGGTGCATCATCGTCCCAAGCTCGTTTCAGCATTTGGGTGCTTAATTTCATCGGAGTCAATGGATTTTTAATTTCGTGCGCAACCTGTTTGGCCATTTCTCTCCAGGCGCTTTCACGCTCCGAACGTGCAAGTTTTTCAGCACTCTCGGCAAGTTCACTCACCATTAAATTGTATTCATTAATTAAGTCTCCTATCTCATCTTTTCCTTTCCAAGCAATGACTTCATTTTTGCGCCCCAATTGAATGTTACTCAGTTTCTCTTGAATAAGTCGAAGCGGTTCGGTAATGGTGTTCGATATAAAGATGGCTGCAATTAATACCAATACAATCAGTAATACGTAAATGTTTACAATGGCAATAATAAACGTAGCGATTTCTTTTCTAAGTTCATTTTGACGAGCAAAATAAGGGAGATTTAAGTAGCCAATTACTTTGTTCTCGTAGTTTCGAATTGGCACATAAGCCGAAAAATAATTTAGTTTTCCTATGTGTTCTTCCTGAATAAACTCGGTTGTATTTCGAACTGCGAGATTGTAATATGCTTCAGGATTCATTTTCTTAGAAACTAAACCCTCATCAAAAATCTTCGATCGGGAAGATGCATATAATTGCCCTCTTGGATCAAAAATATTGACATCAGCAAAAAAAACATTGGCTTGTTTAGTCAATGCATAGGTAATATCTTCTGCTTTAAATGGATTTAAACCTTCGTCTTTGCCAATGAGATAATCGGTTTCAACTTGAAGGGAATGAATTTTCTCGCTGATGTTCCGGAGATTTTTTTGGTTGCTATTTGAAATGATATATAAAATTGTTCCGCCACCAATTAACAACAATGAAATAAACAGAATGAATACAATGGAAAGCTGGATTCGCCTTTTGAAACTGATGCGTTTTAAATTTCGATTCAATACTATTTCACGAACAAGAAAAGGGATTAAAAAAAGTATGCTAAAAAACAGAATTAGATACGAAAAGGGAGTTAGTATTCCAAGTAAACCAGCTCTTGGTAGACTCAAAACTACATATGATTCTGGGCGGACACGGTAAACGAGATGGCTAAATTTAGCGTCTTCAATAAAACGATATTCATCTATCTGTGAATCGTTTCTAATAAGTGAGTCGGAAAGTTCATAAGAAAAACTCCCGTAATGAGACACTAGTTTTCCTTGGTTGTATCGAGCATAACTGTAATTACTTAAGTCGGTTCGAGTACTCACCATTTTATCGAGCAACAATTCAGGATAACCAATTTCTTCAGGGGTAAAACGCGATTGAAAATCGATGTACAAAGTTCCCAAAGGAATGGAGTCACGGTTTTCGTTTAAGATTGGCAAACGAGCTAGATAACTAATGCGCCCAGATCCATTATCAATAAAGAAAAAACGATCGCTTAACGTAGGAATTCCTATAGAATCGATAAGTCGGTCGAATTTTATTGGGTCGCTTATTGAGGTTGTATAAAGAGCAGTCATTGGACATTCATCCGCACCAAAAACCTGCACATTGATGCTGTATTTTTCCCAATAACTATTAAAATACAATTGAGCTAAATCGCGAATTTGTCCCGCAGAAATAGAAGATGGGCGCAAGTATGTTTTTAGGATTGAATCGTTTAAAATCTTCTTTTCAACTTCTAAAAACAAACTTTCTGCAATGGGGTCTCTGTCGGCTGATATTTTACCAGCTAATAATTTCCGTTTTTCAAATTCGCGTTCTGATGTATTACGATGAAGAAGATAGGTTCCTAAAAAAGCAAAACAGACAATGATTACTATGACATGTGCATAAGTATAACCGAATGTTTTATTTCTGAAAAAGTAAATCAGTAGGAAAATAAATGACGCAATACAAATTACCCAAAAATCAAAATTTAAAAAAAATGAAAATGCAGCCGAAACACATGTAGAAACTAAAATCAAAGCAATGAAACGAATCGCGGATAATTTTAATTCCAAAAGCCATGTTGATACAAGGTTCATCATTAAAAAAAGCGACCCAAATAACAACCCAATAATAAAGAATGAAATGTAGCTGCTTAATGTCAAATTAAAGACATCCGAAATATCAAGTGAGATGCTTGAATTTATGATTAAGCCCTGTATGATATCTCCAATAAACCCAGCAATTCCAAGTAAAACAAAAAGCGAAATAAATGCTCCAATGTTTGATAAATTGCCTTTGAAACGGAAGTTTTTTCCTTGCTGATGGATTAGAAAAGCAGAATAAAAAAACAGTAAGGTGTTGATGAGTAAATCGCCTAAGGTTGGAAGCCAATTACTGGCTGCATATTCGTTTGGACTAAATAGCGATAATTGGATGATTGGACTTGGAAATCCGAATTTAAAGCTAATTATTCGAAGAATTACAATACACATCCAATAAACCCAGAAAATAACGAATCCTTTTTTCAATGCGATTTTAGTTACAATCCGATGCATTCCAATCAAAAAGAGAAGCATTCCAAAAGCCGCCAAACAAACGGGCCAAGTGCTATTGGTTTCGGTTTCAGAATCAACTATGCCTGGCTTCAACCAAGCTGAAAGTGTACCATTTGAGTTATAGATGGGGAGTAATCCTTCTTCTTTTAACGACAATAAATTGGAAGAACTCGGCAATTTATCCAAATCGGGATATCCATTTTGGAGATAGTCGTTCTGGTATGAATACTCTCTGCAAACAAGCGCAAATCCAAGTATTTGACAAGCATTGCTTTTGTATCGTTTAACGAAATACCAACCATTTTTTAAATGCAACAAACTGCTTTCATCAATTGATTGCAAACCAATATTGGAAACTGAAATTGAATTGTCGGTCCAGAAATGAACAGTGCTTTCGGAATAACCAATAAAAGATATGTTCTGTTTTATCGCTAATGCATTCCAATGGGATGGAAATTTCTTCAGCTTTGAGAAATTCAAACTTGTGTCTTTCGTAAAAGCTTCTGCTTCTTTATCAAGTTCTAGTTCTCTTTGTTGAATGAAACTCTGAAGGATGTGTTGTTGCTCCTCAGGTTTTGGGAAAACGGATACACGAAAGACTATTTCGGCTATGCCCAAACTGGCTAAAGCGATTAGAACTAAAACAATCGAACGTAAATTAAATAAGGCCTTCACAGAAAAACAAAAATAACCTTTCTTCGAAGTAAAAAGCAAAAGTTAATACATTGGGCAATGGAAACATTCTCAATAATTACATCCATGGAAAAATGCAAGAGAATCAAACTCATTTTCTTCTACTTTTACAATCCATTCAACATATAAAATATGCACAAGTTTTTTATTAGTCTGTTACTTTTTGTAGGAATCACTTCAGACGTTTCCTCTCAAAACAAAAAAGATCTAACTCTTCAAGAAATATGGGCTAGTCCTACGTTTAGACCAGCAATGGTTATGGGTGTGGCTCCCATGCAAGATGGCAAACATTACAGCACACTAAACTTCGATGATTCGGGTGTTAGCATTGGGAAATACTCATACGCAAGTGGAAAAAAAGTGGGTGATATTTATGCTGCCAATAGTGCGAAACTTCCAGGTGGTTTAGAAATCCCATTTGATGACTACACCTTGAGCAAGGATGAAAAAAAGATGCTTGTGCCTACTGAATCGGAAGCCATATACCGATATTCAAGCAGAAGCGCCTATGTGGTAATCGATTTAGAAAAGAAAACGGCATCCTTGTTAAGCAGTGGCAAGCAACAATATGCCGCTTTTTCGCCCGATGGAAATCAAGTGGCTTTTGTTCGCGATAACAACCTTTTTGTGAAAGATTTAATTTCAGGAAAGGAAGATGCAATCACCAAGGATGGTAAGCAAAATGAGATCATCAATGGTGCAACAGATTGGGTATATGAAGAAGAATTTGCATTGAGTCAGGCGTTTTTCTGGTCGCCCGATGGAAGTAAAATTGCCTATTTGCGTTTCGATGAGCGTAAAGTGATGGAATATAATATGCAAACGTATGGGAATCTGTATCCTGGGTTGTACACGTTCAAATATCCGAAGGCAGGTGAAGATAATTCGATGGTGAATGTTTTTGTGTATGATGCTAAATTGGGAAAATCTGTGAAGATGCAAACGGGAGATAATAAAGATCAATACATTCCTCGCATTCAATGGACAAGTAAAGGCGCTGAGTTGTGTGTTACCCGTTTAAATCGTCACCAAAACCACCTCGAGCTTTTATTGGCAAATCCTCTCAATGGTGAAGTAAAAACAATGCTAGAAGAAAAATCCGAAACGTACATCGATGTGCATGATAATTTACAATTCCTTCAAGATGGAAAGCGTT
>JBIPLZ010000086.1:0-8057 GCA_044369395.1 Flavobacteriales bacterium
AGCTTTTGGTTAAGTACACTTCAAGTTTTTCTGAGTTGTTGCTTCCCCATTTTGGGAATGATTGCCTTTGCTTTTGTCGGGAAAATCATCTCAGGTATTTTCAAAGGAAAAAACATTGCAGTGCCCTTGGATGGGATCATTCAACGATTTACAGAACTATTCAGTGCCGTTCCTAAAATCCTTATTATTCTCACATTAGCGGCGGTGTTTCGGGAGAAAAGCGTTGGATTGGTTATCGGCATCATTGGTTTGTCGAGCTGGCCAACTGTGTGCCGATTTACACGGGGAGAAATGCTGAGAATCCGAAGTTTAAACTACATCGAAGCGGCACGAAGTATTGGCATGAGCGACTTCCGAATCATCTTTAAACATGCACTTCCAAATGCATTCACACCCATTTTCACTCAACTAACCCTTATCGTTTCGGGCAGTATTTTAGCCGAAAGCAGCTTATCATTCTTGGGCATTGGTGTTCCTGACGATGTGGTAACTTGGGGGTCAATTCTAAGCGCTGGACGACAACAATTCGATGCTTGGTGGATGGTTTTATTTCCTGGCTTAGCAATTTTTTGCAGCGTACTTTTATTTCAATCCTTGGGAAATTCGATGCAAAAAGAATCGAGCCATTGAATTGTTTAATCGTTGATTTGGTTGACCAATAAACGTTTCACTTTAACAGCACCTCCAGCTTCAACCACTATAAAAAACATTCCATTTCCAAATCCGCGAACGTCTGGATATAACTCAACATCGGCATATTGCCTCGAAACCTGATAATACATCTGACGGAAATACATGTCAAAAATCCATACATTGATATCAGAAACTCCTTTACAGATCACTTTCAATTTCAATTGACCAGCCGTAGCTACAGGATTCGGATAAAAATCAAAATCCATAAACTCGCATGGACCTTGAGTGTATGAATAATTGACAATACCTGCTGCTTGAGCCATGCATTCGTTTCTGTAGGTTACATTATCGCATCCACAAACTGGCTCATACGAAAACCCATAACATGGATTTGAATTGAAATTCGCCAATGTCGTATCAATGCAAGTTGGTTGATACGTTCCTGGATTTTGAGCGATAATGGATGTTGTAGCAAACAATAAAACGAAAAGGAGAAAGTTTTTCATAGGTTAATCCTTCACAAATATAGTTTTTAACCCACGTTCAAGCAAGTGACCAATTGATTGTGATGGACAATTATTTTCCCGAAGGATAGTTTCGATTCGAGTTTTTTCCGATGGGTCGACAGCAATGAGCAAACCTCCGCTTGTTTGTGGATCGCATAAAAGCAGAAGCTGTTCACCTGATAATTCTGAAATAGAATCTTTTAACCAAGAAAATGTTTTCATGGTCATATCGGGGTAAATAAATTTATCGATATAGGAATTTACATGATTTAATTGCGGTACATCTTTAAAACTTATTTCAGCCGAAAGATTACTGCCATCGCACATTTCCTGAAGGTGGCCCATCAATCCAAAACCTGTCACATCAGTCATTGCATGAACTCCTTTTATATGGGAAATTTCTGCACCCAATGTATTGAGTTGTTTCATCCAATTCAACGCTTCTTGCAAGTGTTCAATTTCAGCAATTCCTCTGCGAGCTGCTGTTGAAACAATTCCGAGTCCGAGTGGCTTGGTTAAGTATAGAAGATCGCTGGCTTTTGCCGTACTGTTTCGTTTGATGTTATTAATGTCCACTTTCCCAGTCACCGCCAAACCAAAAAAGGGCTCTGGCGAATCAATGGTGTGTCCACCAGCAATGGGAATTCCTGCTAACTTACATGTATTTCGAGCACCTTGCATAACTTCCGATGCCAGAGATGCGGGCAATTTATCGACAGGCCAGCCTAAAATTGCAAGAGCCATCATGGGTTTTCCGCCCATCGCATACACATCGCTTAGTGCATTGGTAGCGGCAATTGCGCCAAAATCGTTTGCATCATCCACAATGGGCATAAAGAAATCGGTGGTTGAAATCAGTGCCGTACCATCGCCCAAATCCATTACTGCTGCATCATCGCTTTCGGCATTGCCCACCAATAAATTAGGAAATTCCTGATCAGACCGATGATTCTGCAACATTTCACGCAAAATGGAAGGGGATATTTTACACCCACATCCTGAACCGTGCGCAAATTGAGTAAGTTGTATAGAGGAAGACATGAGTGATTTGAAAATTTGAAGATTTGAAAATGATTTTGATGTGCAATATATTTAATTACGAATGGTCAATTACAAATGATTAATTACAAATGTTCAATTACAAATTACGAATGATTAATTACAAATTGCATATTTCTTAATTATGTAATTCATAATCCCGTAATTCGTAATCCCGTAATTCGCAATCCCGTAATTCTTAATCCGTAATTCGTAATTCGTAATCCCGTAATTCGTAATTCATTAAATTTTCATGAAAAAAACATTCCTTTTTATTCTTGCGCTTTCTACTTCATTTTGTTTTGGATTTGTGGCAAAGTCATTCATCACAGAATCTAGAATTGAACAGCCTAGTTTAAAACGAGTAACTAGTATTGGTGGTATCTTTTTTAAATGCAAAGAACCCAAGAAAGTGCGTGAATGGTACCAACAGCATTTGGGTTTGGAGGTGAATGCTTACGGATCTGTATTTGAATGGTACCAAGGTGCCGATTCTACTCAAAAAGGGTTCACCCAATGGAGTCCGTTTAATGAGAAAACGAATTATTTCGAGCCGTCCACCAAAGAGTTTATGATTAATTACCGGGTTGCTGATTTGGATGCTTTGGTGCTGGAATTAAAAAAAGAAGGTGTAACCATAACCGATACAGTTGCAACCTACGATTATGGGAAATTTGTCCACATCATGGATCTTGAAGGTAATAAACTCGAACTCTGGGAGCCCAACGATAAAGTGTACGAAAACATGGGGATTCAAATGGGTGCTAAGACAACGAAGTAAATTCAATTCTCTTATAACAGAATCTTGGCTTAACGGGTGAGACCAATACCGTGTATAGGCGAACACGTGACCCTGATTGACCGCAGAGAAAATCAGGGAAAGCCCCAAAACAAATATATCCTATCCTAAATTTTCGGCTTTTTGCTGTGGGCAATTTGTGTAATTTCGCGCCCTTAATTCTTATTAATATGTCCGATCGTCGCGTCCGTGTTCGTTTTGCTCCTAGTCCTACTGGAACCCTTCATATTGGAGGTGTTCGTACAGCTTTGTACAATTATTTGTTTGCCCATAAATTGGGCGGCGATTTTATTTTGCGCATCGAGGATACCGATCAAAATCGCTTTGTGCCTGGTGCCGAAGCATACATCATGGAAGCGCTTAATTGGTTGGGCATTGAACCGAGTGAGAGTCCTTTGCACGGTGGTCCGCATGCGCCATACCGCCAAAGCGAACGCAAGGAAATGTACCGTCAGTATGCTGAACAATTACTTCAAAGTGGACATGCATATTATGCATTCGACACGCCCGAGGAATTGGAAGATATGCGTGCGAAACTGACTGCAGCAAAAGTTGCATCGCCTCAATACAATGCGATTACCCGTAATTCGATGAAGAATTCGGTAACACTTTCTGAAGATGATGTGAAACGTCGTTTGGATGCTGGCGAACCTTATGTAATTCGTATGAAGTTGCCCCGCCAAGAAGAAGTGCGTTTTCATGATATCATTCGTGGGTGGATTGTTGTGCAAACCCAAAACATGGACGATAAAGTCTTGTTTAAATCGGACGGAATGCCAACCTACCATTTAGCCAATGTGGTAGACGATTATTTAATGAAAATTACCCATGTTATTCGTGGAGAAGAGTGGTTACCATCGGCGCCATTGCATGTGTTGCTTTACCGTTATTTAGGTTGGGAAGATGTGATGCCACAGTTTGCGCATTTGCCATTGATTTTAAAACCCGATGGAAATGGAAAATTGAGCAAACGTGATGGCGATCGCTTAGGATTTCCTGTGGCACCTTTGAATTGGGCGGATCCACACACAGGTGATACCACGAGCGGATACCGTGAGAAAGGCTATTATCCTGAAGCAGTGTTGAATTTCTTGTGCATGTTGGGATGGAATCCAGGAACAACTCAAGAAATGTTCAACTTGGAAGAAATGGTTCAACAATTTAGTCTTGAAAGAGTAAGCAAAGCGGGAGCTAAATTCGATTTCGAAAAAGCAAAATGGTTCAATCACCAATATTTATTAAAGCATAGCGATGCTGATTTAGCAAAAGAATTCATGCCAATATTGAAAGAGGCTGGATTTGATCGTCCTATGGAATATATAACGACCGTTGTTAGCTTGGTGAAAGAACGAGCCAATTTCGTGAACGATTTCTTGGAACATTCACGTTTCTTCTTTGAAGCACCTTCTAACTTCGATGATGCGACGTTAGGTAAGAAATGGAAACCTGAAACCCAAGGAATTATTGAAGGATGGAGAGATGCTTTGAATAATACAAATGATTATTCTGCAGCTGCATTGGAAGCCACATCGAAAGCATATTTGGAAGAAAAAGGAGTTGGTATTGGTCAGGTACTTCAAGCATTCCGAATTCTCATTACCGGTTTATCAGCAGGCCCATCGATGTTTGAAGTTTGTTCATTGTTAGGAAAAGACGAAGTAATTAGCCGTTTCAACAAAGCATTGGAATACACCAAAACACGTTTCAACTAATTCAAGCAATTTTTCATGGGGAAAATTCTCTTGGAAGGCATGGAGTTCTATGCCTATCATGGCGTTTATAAAGAAGAGCGTGAAAATGGTCAACCCTTTTCCATTGATTTGGAAATTCTAGCCGATTATTCGAAAGCTTGCCATTCAGACAAACTCGAAGATGCGATTGATTACGTGCAAGTTTATGAATTGGTGAAAGCCGAAATGGAAATCCCCTCTTCCCTACTCGAAAATGTAGCCCAACGAATCATCGGTAGTATTCGGAAAAATTTCGAGCGAATTGAATCCATTAAGGTTAAAATAACCAAGTTGCAACCACCCATTTCGGGAAAACTGAAAGGCATTAGCATTGAATTGGAATTTTCAAAGCCTTCAACACATTGACAAACTGATTAATCGGTAAAATTTCCACCAAGAAATAATTTGAAAAATAATTTCTTGGTTTAATGACCTTAATTACTAATTTTGTGACCCTTCAAAATGGTTCCGTGGCCGAGTGGTTAGGCAGAGGTCTGCAAAACCTTGTACAGCGGTTCAAATCCGCTCGGAACCTCCAGTTAGTAAAGACGCCAACAAGGCGTCTTTTTTCGTTTATGCCTGTTAGCGGATTCACGAACACCTTAAAAAACAAACACATTGTGAGCTAAATCCGCTCGGAACCTCCAGTTAGTAAAGACGCCAACAAGGCGTCTTTTTTCGTTTATGCCTGTAAGCGGATTCACGAACACCATAAAAAAAACACATAGTGAGCTAAATCCGCTCGGAACCTCTAAAAAGTAAAGACGTCCAAAAGGCGTCTTTTTTTGTTACCAAGGGTTAAAACCCTTGGTTTACCTGTGCTTTTCTCAAACATCTTTTTATCCAATCCAAGAATCCTTCACAAGAACTGTTAGGGAATTTCTATATGCCTAATTGGTCGCCTTGACCCCTCGCGTTAAAGTGTAGTTAAAATCCATTCGAGAAATTTTTTGGATTTTATGTTCTCCTACATTTGAAAAATAAATTAACCTAAACAACCATGAAAAACAATTTCACAACTAAAATGATGACCACGGCCTTCGCGATCGTGGCAGCAACATCTGTTCTAGATGCTCAGGTGTACATCAGTAGCGTTATTAGCTCAACGCAAGGACCCTCAGTTGATATGATTTCTCCTGTTGCAGGAAGTCGATCGGACTTAACTAAATTGAATGGAGCTCCCGAAGATAGTGATATCCAAGGGCCAATTAATTTCTTTTCACTTGGAATGGGTGGAGAAGTAACAGTAGAAATGTCTGGACCAATTTGCAATACTGCAGGCAATGACTTAACTATTTTTGAAACCACATGGGGATACACTTGTGCCACCTACCCTGAACAAGCTCGTGTTTGGGCTTCACAGGATTTGTGCAACTGGACTGAGCTAACTTCCGAAGCAATGCCAATTTGCCATGATGGCTCCTTGGATTTAGGCTGCATGCCTTGGGCACTTTATCTTCGTATTAGAGATGTTTCACCTATGAACTATGCTGTCGATGGAGATGGCTATGATCTTGATGGCGTTAGCGGCAATACCGGTTGCACTTTACCCGTTGAGACAGGCCTTGCTCGTTTTGCAGCCAATGGATTTTTGGGTAACCCTCAAGCTACACAAGGTGTAACAGAGAATGCTACTCCTGTTCCAGCTGCTCGTGACATTCAAACTCGCATGCTTGGATTGCCTTTAAATCCATACAACCTGTATGCTAATGATGTTACGACGTCTTCAGCAAACAACAACTTCTTCTCTCTAGGAAATGGTGGTTCGGTTGTTCTAAAATTCCCTTATACCTTGTATAATGGACCTGGTGCGGATGTTCAAATTTTCGAAACTTCATTTAATGATGTGGCAAGTAGATCGTGCGGAAATTATCCTGAAAAAGCTCGTATACAAGGATCTTGCGATGGTGTTACTTTCGTTGACCTAGTAATACTTGCTGCTGATGCAGGAAACGGCGAAGTTGCTGGTACAAATACAATTTGTCGTGATGGCAAACTCGATTTTGACGTTTTGCCTTTTGTGAATTACATTAAAATTATTGATGCTACTTTTCCAGGAACAGGCAATTTCCCTGGTAACGGAGATGGTTTTGATGTAGATGCTGTTTTAGGTTTGCAAAATTGCGGAATTCAAACTGCACGTATTACAAATGAAGAATCAAATTCTGACATGCTAGAAGATGCTTTGTATGTTGAAACGTATCCAAATCCTGTAAATGATGTCGTAAATGTTTCTGTAATGATGAATAGTGCAACAGACAATATTACATTTCGCATGACTGATATTACGGGTCGCGTTATATCAACCGAAACAGTGAATGGCGATGGAGTGAATATGATCCGCGATATCAATATGAGTTCTTATAAATCAGGAATTTATATGTTATCGGTTGAAGGTAATGGCGCTAGTCACGTAGTTAAAATTGTAAAACAATAAGAGATATACTTCTCTGTTTGAAAACCTGTATCTCGGTGATGCTTCTTTGGAATTTTTAAAGAAGCTCGGGGTACAGGTTTTTTTATCTTAAAAGCGTAATTGCTCCACTCTTAACTATATCTCTGTTTGTTTTGCTTCGCATTTCAAGACGATATACATACACTCCTTCGGGCATCGGATTATCTGAAGACGCAATTCCATCCCAACTGGTATTGATATCGTCGCTCTCAAAAATTTCATTTCCCCAACGATCGAATATCACAAGAGAGAATTCTTTAATCTCCGATCCAACAATTTTAAACTCATCGTTCTTACCGTCATTGTTTGGAGTAAATGCACTTGGCACATAATACTCTGATCCAAATTCCACCGTTACTGTGTGAGTAATTTCATCGCTGCAACCAAGTCCGCTGGTAACGACTTGTGTAATTGGATAAACACCTTCGTCTGAAAAACTATACGTTGTTGTTGCACCTAAAATGGTATCCGAACCAATGATGTAATAAGAGTGAAGGGCATTTTCTGAAAGATTCGTTAATGTCAACTCATCACTTCCAATAAATACAATTTCAGGATAGGTTTTAAATTCAGCAATCGGCTTTTCAAAAACTTGAACAGCATTTTGTTCAGTATAGTTAGATGAACAACCATGTTCGTTGGTTGCAATTAACGTAACGCTCATATATCCCGATTGGATATACGTATGCGACAATGAATCACCTAAGGCAGTTGCTCCATCTCCAAAACTCCATACATAATGAATATTTTCATCGTTGTTGGTTGAATCGGTCTCAAAAAGGGATGTCAATGGCATACATCCTTTAATATTGCTGGCTGTGAAACGAGCAACTGGATTTGGATATACAGATATTGTATCCGAAAATAAATCACTAACACATCCATTCTCAGTAACT
>JBIPLZ010000087.1:0-8038 GCA_044369395.1 Flavobacteriales bacterium
AGCGGCATTCACGGCCAATGTGCGCGATAATTGTTCGGCGCGGTTTAATCGTAATTCTTGTTGCGAACGTTTGAATTGTTCAAGCAATTGATCGAAAACGTTTTTTATGTCAGCATCTTGCACTTCCGGTGGAACGCCGTTTACCACAATAGTCCATTTGCCAAACTCTTCAAATTCGAAACCCAAAGATCGTAGTTCCGAATCCAAGGCGCGAATAAGCTCGTAATCGGGTGCTGAAAATTCCTTAACAACGGGAAAAAGCAATGTTTGCGATAGTCCCTGTTTTCCACTTTCGTCTTGTTGTTTCATCAAGCGCTCAAAATGAATACGTTCCAAAGCAGCACATTGGTCAATGAGCATCATCCCGCTTCTCACCTGTGTGCAAATGTACTTTCCATGTAATTGCCAAGGCAAAGTGCGCTCAGGCGCTTCAGTCGTTTGAACTGCGCTAGCTTGCGTTTGCGTTTCAGGTTCGTCGAAAGGCCCAGCCAAATCTTCCCAACGTGCCTGACTCATTTTGCGCAGTTGTTCGTTTGGATTGTGCGGAGCGGGACGCGGATTACTGAAAGGATTATAATCGGGATTAACTTGAATTTCGGGAGGTTTGATTTCGCGATTGTGCGCCAGAGGAATTTCGAATGATTCAATCGTATCGAAATCGAACGTAGGAGAAAGGGAAAATGCACCAATGGCTTTTCTTACTGCAGAACGAACAATGGCATATACCGAACGATCATCTTCGAACTTGATTTCCGTTTTGGTAGGGTGAATATTTATGTCGATGGTTTGTGCGTCGACTTCCAAGCGAAGAAAATAAACTGGAAAGCTATCAGCTGGAATCAATCCTTGAAAAGCACCCTGAACGGCATGATTGAGATAGGTATTTTTGATAAACCGATCGTTGATGAAGAAGAATTGTTCGCCCCGTGTTTTTCGAGCATGTTCGGGCTTTCCAATAAAACCCGTAACTGTAACAACCGAAGTTTCTTCATTCACCGCAACCAATCGTTCGTTCCAAGCTTGACCTAGCAAAGCTACGATTCGCTGCTTGAACATGCCGGGCATCATTCGGTAAACTTCCTGTCCGTTGTTGATTAAGGAAAAGGAAATTTCAGGGAAAGCGAGAGCAACCCGTTGAAATTCGTCGAGAATGTGTTTTGTTTCGACAGGATTGCTTTTGAGGAAATTCCGTCGTGCTGGCACATTGAAAAATAAGTTCTTGATGGAAATGGAAGTTCCTTCGCTGCACGCAATGGATTCTTGATTTTTTACATCTGTTCCTTCAATTTCGAGCAAGGTGCCAACTTCATCACCCCGAAGACGGGTTTTCATTTCCACATGCGCAATAGCGGCGATCGATGCCATGGCTTCACCCCGAAAACCCATGCTGCGAATGGAAAAGAGATCTTCAGCTTTACGGATTTTGGACGTTGCATGTCTTGCAAAAGCCATTCGAGCATCTGTAGCAGACATCCCGCTTCCATTATCAATTACCTGAATGAGCGTACGACCGCCGTCTTTAATAATGAGTTGGATATTCTTTGAGCCAGCATCAACGGCATTTTCCAAGAGCTCTTTCACAGCACTTGAAGGACGTTGAATTACCTCACCAGCAGCAATTTGGTTGGCAACATGTTCGGGTAAAAGTTGAATGATATCGGCCATAATCGGGGCACCTAAAATAGGCAGATTTCACCGAATTTTTAGACCCATTTCAATATAAAAATAGAATTGAGAAAGATGGTATTAATCAATCAACAAACGCTTTGTTTTTTTTCCTGATTCACTCGTTATACTGAGAAAATAAAGTCCTGGAGTAAATTCTTGAACGGGGATTTCGACTTGCCAATCCTTGTTTAATTGTAGGGAACGTTTTTCGATGAGTTGCCCGCTCATACTCAATAGTTCGATGGAATAGCTTTGGGGAATACTTGAATTTCCTGTAAGTAGCAATTTGTCATTTTGATAGAGTAGGTTGAACGAGAAATTTGCCATATCAGCGATGCTATTCTTAATAACATTCACCAATTCATTCAGGGTATCAGCTCCACATTCATTGTTTACGATTAATGATACTGGCCAGATGTTATCAAATGGGAAATTGTAGATGGGATTTGCCTCTGTGCTAGTATTTCCCGAACCAAAATCCCAAACCCAGCTTGTGGCAGAAAGATCTGTGGAAATAAACTGAACATTGTAATTGTCGATCTGATTGAAAGTGAATATTGCCGATGGATTATTGTTAGCGGTTACTTCCACAGAATCGGAGATGGCAATACAACCAAAGGAAGTTTGTGCCGAGACACTGTATGTACCTGACGTTGAAACAACAATTGCATTGGAAGATGAGTTATTGGACCATTGATAACTACTGAAATTGGGTGAAGCAATCAATTCAACTGTTTCGTTTCCACATAAATCCAAGGAGCCATTTACACTTATTGAGACAGGTTGGGGAGTTTCAACGGTTACATCTACCGAAGCTGATGCCGAACAAGAAACATCGCCATTAATAACCGTCAAGGTATAGGTTGTGTTTGTAGTCGGACTCGCAATTGGATTGGCAATGTTGGGGTTGTTTAATCCTTCCGTTGGAAACCAACTGTATTGATAACTTGGATTGCTTGAGGGTTGAATACCTAGATTAACTGCACTTCCCGAACAGATGGTTGCAGAGTTTCCAGCATTGGCTATCGGTGTTTGACAATTAACCGAAGGTGTAACACAACAATTTCCACCCGCCGAAACATTGTATGTTTGGTTTAACCAGCATGAATATTGAGTAAAATGCGCGTAAAACGTGCCACCTGTTGCTTGCAAAAAATAGTACACCACTTGATCGGGGGTATTTCCTCCACCTGCGTTTTGCGTAGAACTACAATTTCCAGCAGTGCCAACTAAAAGATTGTTGCCATTGGGATTTTCCAAACCTACAGGAGGAGCGGTATTTATTGAAATAAGCGATGCATTCACTCCCGAAATGCTGGTAGGGAAATCTCCAAGATTGCAATTGTTATTTCCTTGAGTGGAATTAAATCCTCCATAAATTACTTGAGTAACATTTCCCAAGTACTGACCAGTAAGCGTAACCTGAACGGGCTCATACGTGCAAATACCAATCTTTAAATTGGGAATATTTTGATCAACATTAATGGTCACAATTCCCCCATCGTAATTCGAATAAATAATCAGATTCCCGTTTTGATTACAAATGCTTTGCGCAGACAGAAAGACTGAAAAATAGCATACAAATATGACCAACAGAAGCTTCATGGTATTCATTAGATAATTGAATTGGTGCATTGAAATGTTCTGCTAATTTAAAGCAAATCGAATCTAATGAGCTACTTAAAATTGATATTGAGAAAAAATGAAATATTTATTAAGATAGGATGATGAGATTAGGGACTTCAATAATTAAATCGAAAAACATTCGTTTGATTTAGAAATCAATAATAGTTGAAATCCTTTGTCTAACCATTTTGAAGTTTATTATGAAAACTTACCTAACAATTTTATTGCCTTTCATTTTTTCAACTTCATTTTGTCAAACAAGATTTGATACCGTTATTTTCGATAATGTGAATTACTCCTTATTGAATGAGCTTCTTTTAGAAAAAGCAAACGATGAAAGAAAAAATATTTCGGTTACATCTTATGTAGAACACGAAGTTTGCTCACTATCGGCACAATATCAATGTGAATATATGACTTTTTATAATAGAGTTTGCCATGAAAACAATTTCGAATTTAAAAATGAAAAGTTGGTTCAAATTGATGATAGGGTTGAATATTTTTCAAAAAGAACAAAAAAAAATTTGGTTTCAGATTATGAAATTTGTTTGATGAGAGAATATTCTTATTTTAAAAAAATTACTTATGAAAAACTTTCATCAGAGTTAATCGGTCAATTTATGAGTTCCGAACCACATAAAAAATGTTTACTTTTAGATACCAAATTAAAACATAAAATATGTTTAAGCTTTTCTTCTAAAACCAGGAAAAGTGGTGAAAGAAAAATCAAATTTTTTGTTACTGGCATTTCAGGAGCTGTTCTAAGTAACTAACTTATAATTTTCTGAATAAGTTAGTTACATTAATCTTTTTAAAAAAAACTAATAATATCGTTATACAAGAATGAAAATGATGTGAAAGTCAGTTTAATAATGATTCAATCAGGGTGCATAATAAAAATAACAATCAAACTCAATTTACGATATCACGAAATAGTTTCATATTACCGAACCCAAATTGTAAATTAATTATGCAGCAAGAAATAATTAACTTTCAACTTTTTCCTTTTTCCTTTATACTTTTTCCTAAGTCATCAAAACTCGGAAAGCTATTGTAATGCCACATATCGAGCACTTTGGAGCCTTTTAGCAAGATGAGTCCGGGGTTGGAGCGGATCATGGTTTTTAATTGCGTGGCGTCGGAAATGTAGTAAGGGTAAGGTGCTTGTACTTCGTGACGGAATTCTTCAATCTCTTCGGGTGAATTGGATGTTAAGCCAATGAATGGAATACCTGCTTTTTCGCAAGCTGTGGCGAATGCGTTAATTTCGGGTTGGATTTTCAGGTTGGCTTTGTCTAAGCGGTAACTCACCAAAAAGAAATGCAATTTGTTTTGCTTTAAAAAGGCTTGTGTAGAATCGGCGCCTTCCACACTGCTGATGCTAAAATCGTGAATGCTTGGAAGTTCGCCTGCATCCAACACAATTTGTTTGGTATCGATGAATTTCCATTTAAGCGTATCCAATTCCCAATTAATTTTATCGGTGTAGGGATATTCTTTCAGCTCTTCGATGGTGTTGGTTTGTAGGTTTTTAAATACAAAGCGGGTTTCTATTTTAGGTTGTCGACCATCATTCATTTGTGCGAGAATGTCTTTGCCAATGGCGAATGGACGAAAATCGATGACCGGTAAAAAGTTCAAGGTGTACACCGGAAAAGCGATATTCAAGAACATCAACACACCCAAAATACGATTGCTTGTTTGAGAAGCGAAAAGTGCGGTTATATGTTTGTGACCAATAACTAGGATACTAATTAAAAGTAATAGAGCTAGATCTTTCCCAAATGATTGCCAAGGGGTAAGATGAAGCGCATCGCCGAAACATCCGCAATCGGTTACTTTGTTATAATAAGCGGAGTAGAAGGTGAGGAATGTAAAGAATACAATCATTCCCATTAAAAGTATCAGCGTTAAACGTTTACGGATTCCCAATAAAAGTAAAACTCCAAGTGCCACTTCGACAATACAAATGGCCATTGCTTGATAAACAGCGGTCGAAATGAGAAACTCGGTGCCAAAAACCTGGTAATATTCTTCGAGTTTGTAGGCAAAACCAATGGTGTCGTTCGATTTAATTAAACCCGAAATAATAAATAAAACCCCGACCAAAAAACGACAAAGCGTAACCAAATACTTCATAAGATTGAAAATTGAAAAGCGTCGGCCTTTGACAATTATCAGGCCGTTTGTTCATTTAGTTTAATCAAAGCGAAAATGGCATAATTAATCATGTCCATGTAATTGGCATCGATTCCTTCCGAAACCAAGGTTGCGCCCTGATTGTCTTCGATTTGTTTGATTCGCATCAATCTTACCAAAATCATATCGGTAAAGGAACTCACACGCATATCGCGCCAAGCTTCACCGTAATCGTGGTTTTTCTGCATCATCAAAGCTTTTACTTCAGCAATGGTTTTATCATAAAAATCAGCAGCTCGATCAACGCTTAAATCAGTATCCTCATTATTGCTGAGTTGCATCTGAATCAAACCAATAATTCCGTAATTGATGATGCCAATAAATTCGGGTTCGATGCCTTCGTTAACAAGGTGAATGCCTGTGGTTTCGATGCCTCGAATGCGGGAAGCCTTGATAAACAACTGATCTGTGATAGACGAGATGCGAAATATTCGCCACGATGTTCCGTAATCGGTAGTCTTTTTTAAAAAAATTTCTTTACACTGAAGTACTACTGCGTCGAATTGTGCCGATGTTTGTTGCATGGAAAATAAAATCAAGGGCACGAAATTAACATCCTCCGCCGATATTCGAAGCATAAGTCTTCGAGGAAAACGATTTTCTTTTGAAAATCCTTGTATCATGGGCATTGTGAACGTCAATTCGGATTCTTTTTATTCGGGAAGTCGGGTCGATGAACATTCAATTCTCAAATTTGCTCAAAAACACGTAGATGAAGGAGCCCTGTTTCTCGATTTGGGAGCTAGCACAAGCAAGCCCGGATCGCCTATTTCAGACGCAGAAGATGAATGGAATCGATTAAAACCTGCTTTGGAGATTGTCCGAAAGTCTTTTCCCGAAATTTACATTTCCATAGATACGTATCATAGTTCGGTCGCTCGAAATGCGGTGGAATTTGGAGCTGATTTAATCAACGATATTTCGGCTGGAAGTATCGATACTCAAATGTTTGATTCGATCGCCGAGCTTCAAGTTCCGTATGTGTTGATGCACATGCAGGGAATTCCGGAAACGATGCAGCAAAATCCGAATTATGCTAATGTTACCAAGGAAGTGATTGAGCATTTGATGAGAAATGTACATGCATTGCAGTCAAAAGGAGTAGAGGATATTATCATTGATCCGGGCTTTGGTTTTGGGAAGACCCTTGATCAGAATTACGAATTATTTCATGATCTTGACGCCTTTTCAATATTCGAAAAGCCATTATTAATAGGAATTTCAAGGAAATCGATGGTTACACGTTTGTTTGATTGCAATGCGGATGAAGCGTTAAATGGAAGCACCGTATTGCATACAATCGCTCTTCAAAACGGAGCCAATATTTTGCGTGTGCACGATGTGAAACCTGCCATGGAAGCCATTCGAATTGTAAATAAATTGAAAGACGTACAATCACATTAGATAGAAAAAAGCAAAGCAGCTTGCTTACATTTGCAAATATGGATTCGATGATTCCCTTGTTTATTACCCTGCGCTGGCTTGATGTTATAGATATCATCATTGTTGCCTTGCTGTTGTATCAGCTATATAACATGGTGCGTGGTACCAATGCGGTGAACATTTTTTTCGGCATTCTTTTGCTTTATATCTTTTGGATATTGGTAAAAGCCTTGAATATGCATTTGTTAGCAACCATTTTAGGGCAATTTATAAGTGTTGGTTTTATCGCTTTAATAATCGTTTTTCAACAAGAGTTGCGACGTTTCTTATTGATGGTTGGATCGCGTGGAATTTTCAACAAAGAGAATTATAAAGGCTTTTCTGGATTGAATGCAACGGCTTTTGGTAGCTTAAACTACGAGTCTATTGTAACGGCCTGCCAGAAGATGGCTTTGCAACATACAGGTGCGCTCATTGTGTTGACACGCAAGTCGGATTTGAAGTATTTTTCGAACACGGGAGAACGGCTCGATTCGGAGATAACATCCAATATTTTGGAATCCATTTTTTTTAAAAATAATCCCTTGCACGATGGTGCTGTAATCATTTCCAACAATCGAATTAGAGCAGCAAAATGTGTATTACCATTAACCGAAAATACCTTGTTCCCATTTCAATTGGGATTACGTCATCGCTCTGCTGTCGGGATTTCAGAGCAATCGGATGCCATTTCCATTGTTGTGTCTGAGCAAACCGGTGAAATATCGCTTGCTAGAAACGGTGCTCTAAAGAATAATATTACACCAAAACAACTTCGTGAAATTCTCGCAGAGGAGTTTAGCGATTCATAAGTTTTATCATCTCAAACGTTATATTTGTCAAAATAAATTTTCCAATGAAAAAAATCGGTTTGTTTACCATCACAATTCTATCCTATTGCACACTTATAGCTCAGCCTAATGCAGGCGGTTTTCCTTATGGATTGGGCAAAAAAGAGGTTCTTCCTGAACCTGCAGCGTTTAAATTATCACCAATAAACAACCAAGATTTGCTCAATGAAGATGCAAACTGGCAAGCACATGGTGAAAAATCCTTGCGTTTTGGAAAAGATGTACCTGTTGATATTTCCCCCACAACACACGGAACAATCAACATTTTATCA
>JBIPLZ010000168.1:0-5388 GCA_044369395.1 Flavobacteriales bacterium
CTAGAAATAAGATATGAAGGGGTTTTTCTTGGCTCAAAACAGAATTTTCTTGGATGAAATTACTGAATTAATTAAATTCTATACTTCAATCGAATAGAATTTCCAATAACAATCACATCCGAAAATGCCATCGAGAAAGCCGCTATCATGGGTTGAAGTAGGCCTGCTGCTGCTATTGGAATTGCAATGATGTTGTAAAAAAATGCCCAGAATAGATTTTGATGAATCGTACGCAATGTCAATCGACTAAGTTTCAAAGCCAATGGCAAACCTTCCAAGCTGCGTTTTTGAAGTAAAATAACCTGGGCCGAACTCCATGCAACTTTGCTGGCATCACCCAGCGATATTCCTACGCTAGCCATATTGAGCGCTGGAGCATCATTTACTCCATCACCAAACATGGCGGTTTCTTTTTCAGCATTTAATCGCTCAATTATTTTCAGTTTTCCTTCAGGACTTTGTTGAAAATAGATTTCAGAAATACCAATTTCATCCGCAATGTATTTGCATTTGCGTTCCGAATCGCCACTTAGCAGAATGGTTTGGATGCCCATCTTTTGAATAGCGTGAACAGCGGCTTTGCTTCCTGCTTTCAATTCATCGCTTAACGAAAGTGCCGCGATGCATTGTCCATCTTCGACTAAAAAAAGATCATAGTTTTTTGCTAAATCCGCATCTTGAATGAGTCGCGCTGAACCTAATTCTATCTTCTTTCCCTCAGCATTTTCTGCAATCATGCCCAAACCTTTATTCTCTTGAATATTGGATAGTGGAATAAAAGGAGCATCGATTTTATTCACCAAGGATTTCGCAATGGGATGCAAAGAATGTTGTTCGATAGATCGAATGAGAGAACGAACGTAAGTTTCGTCAAAGTCGTGAAAAACATCCAAGGTATTTATATGGAAATCGCCTGTTGTAAGTGTTCCGGTTTTATCGAAAACAAGGGTTTTAATTTTGGCAAGATGTTCAATTGCAGCTCCATCGCGAAAGAGGATTCCCAATTTTGCCGCTCGGCCAATTCCAACCATTACTGCCGTTGGTGTAGCAAGACCCATAGCGCAAGGACAGGAAATGACCAACACAGCAATGGCACGTAAAAGACTTTCTTGCGCACTGGAGTTAAGAAAAAAAAGCGATACGATGAACGTAAGCAGCGCAATTGCAATAACCACTGGGACAAACACCGCGCTCACTTTGTCGCCCAAGCGTTGAACAGGCGGTTTGACACTTTGTGCTTTTTTTACCAATTCGATAATGCCGGCCAAAACGGTTTCTTTGCCAGTTTTGAGCGCCCTCATTTTAAAAACACCCTGTTCGTTAATGGTTCCACCGGTGAGTTCGTTACCAACGATCTTTTCAATGGGCATACTTTCTCCGGAAATTAATGCTTCGTTTAGCAAGCCATCGCCTTCAATAAGAATTCCATCTGCAGGAATACGATCTCCGGTTTGAATGAGCAAAATATCGCCAGGGTTGATTAAGCGAGCGGGGATTTCTTCGATGCGCTCGTGGTTTTCGTGTAAGCTTATACGCTTGGCTGTTTCGGGTTGAAGTTCAGAAAGTTCATGCAAAGCATCCCCGGTTTTTTTTACCGATCGTTGTTCGATGATATTGCCTAATAGCACCAGCGTGAAGATGCTCGCCGCTGTTTCAAAGAACAAATAGTTTTCGGGATTTTCAATGGATTTAGAAATTATGCTTCCCCATATACTATATGCAAAAGCCGAACTTGCACCAATGGTTATGAGCACATCCATGTTGGGAACACCCGTTTTTAAAGAATGATAAGCACTTTTTCCAAAATGCAGCAGTCCAGAAATCATCACGGGTAAACAGAGGGCAAATTGCACAAGTGGATTATGCAAAGGATGCCAAGGAATAAACATGTGCCCCAACAAAGGCAATGTGAAAACGAGAGAGAAAATGAATCGTTTTTCGGTCGAACTTAAGCCAACAGCAATTGGCGCTTCGGGTTCAATTACATGATATCCGAGACTTTCGATGTCTTTTTTAATCGTTTCAATTGGATACTCTGTCTTCAAAGTAAATCGAACTTCCCCAACGGCAAAACTCACGTTTGCGTCATCAAGTCCTTTGTTTTGCAACAGTTTTTGAATTCCCATCGCACAATTGGCGCATGTCATCCCATCAACTTGGAGTGTACATTGTTCCTCCGTGCTTTCCATATTAATCGATGGTTAAGGAATCACTTCCAACTACTTCGAGTTTTACTTGTTCTACGCTGTGTTTGAATCGTTTCATGATGGTGATTTTATAACCACCAAATTCTTTATTCTCATTCACCGCAGGAATTCCATCAAATAATTTGTTCACCAATCCGGAAACGGTTTCATAATCGACACCCTCTTCCAAAGCAATAGGCAATAAATCATTAACATCGCTAATAGATGACGTTGCATTTACAATAAACTCGGTTTCGCTTTTCTTTTCAACAGCGGGTTTTTCTTCGTCGTATTCGTCTTGAATTTCACCTACAAGTTCTTCAATAATATCTTCCATCGTTACAATTCCCTCGGTTCCGCCAAATTCATTGGTTACAATGGCCATTTGAATATGTTGACGTTGCAATTCGCGCAAAAGATCATTCACAAATTTCCCAAGTGGTACATAATATGCCGGTCGCAACAAGGTGTTGAGGTCGATGGGTTTCTTTAGACGGATGTGTCTAATTAAATCTTTGGAGTGAATAATTCCTATGATGTTATCGATAGAATCCTTGTAAACAGGTAATCTTGAATATCCTTCTTCTACAACGCGGTCAATAATTTGTTCAACATCATCATCAATATCAATGGCAATTACTCGCGTTCGAGGAACATAAATCTGTTTCACCATGCGATCATCGAACTCGAATACATTCTGGATGAGTTCGTGTTCCGATTGTTTAATTGCACCACCTTCCTCACTTTCGGTAAGAATCATTCGAAGTTCTTCTTCGGTATGAATGTCATTATGTTCACCAGATGACAAACCGAAAAGTCGCAGTGTTAAATTCGATAATCCATTCAAACTCCAAATGAATGGTTTGAAAACCGTATAGAAAATGCGTAAAGGAACTGCTATGAATAGAGTTGCTTTGAGCGGATTGCGAATTGCAGCTGTTTTGGGAACTTGTTCGCCAAGTACAATATGTAATACAGTTATGAGCGAGAAAGCGATTGGAATGGAGATAGCATGTGAGGCCGTTCGAGCTAAAGATCCTTCTAATCCAACATTGTAACCCCAATAATCCATTATGGAAATAACGATCTTGTTTACCACATCTTCCCCAATCCAACCTAAGGCAAGACTGGCTAAAGTAATTCCAAGCTGACATGCACTTAAGTATCCGTCCATGTGAGACGTGATATGTTTGGCAATTTTTGCTACAGTGTTACCCTGTGTTGCACGTAAATCAATTTGAGACTGCCGCACTTTTACAATCGCAAATTCAGCTCCTACAAAAAAGCCATTTAAAACCACTAGTAGAAGCGTAACTAATATTTCGGGAAGAAGATCAGCTACCATAAGTCAGTAAAAATCGAATAGAATAATAGAACTCTGTCAAGTTTAGTTGTTCAGAGTAAGAAGCTAATGAACTAGTACTTCTGTAGTTGCAAGTTTTTATTGAAAACTCACACATGCGCGTTTTGGGGGGAGGTTGATCCAATGTAAATGATTAATGCGGCAAAGTTATAAAATTCAACTACTAAGCAATACAATAACTTTATGTACTTGGTATTCAAACCGATTTTAATTATTTTTTCACAGTCACTTGTTTGATGCAATCGTTTGTTATATTTGCACCCTTATAAATGGTGGTCATAGCTCAGTTGGTTAGAGCGCTAGTTTGTGGCACTAGAGGTCGGGGGTTCGAGACCCCTTGATCACCCCAAACCCCGCTAGTCGGGGTTTTTTCATTTTATATCCTTCGAATATATTCGCCCAATTTCAGTTTTAGGTTATCCAATTTTGCAATTTAATATTAATTCAATTTTAGATTGTTTGATGTTTTTGTGAACATAAACCCTGGATTCATACTTTAATAAACAGCCGACTTGTTCATATTATTTTGAACCAACGAAAAGGGTAAGCTTAATTAAACTGTGCTTTTCATTCTGAATTCCGATAAATTTCTAAAAAATCATCCTTGACTTTTGCTTCATTTTTCTAAACTGAGCTAAATACATTGCACTTGATTTATTTTGTTTTAATTCAATTTCATAGATAAATGCGAGGTTTAAGCATTACATTTCGTGTTAACGCGTTCAGTTAATTGTAATTTTTTGATGGGAACAAACAATTGTAAAATTCTTTCTACAATCATCCGATAGGTTTATTCCAAAAAAAAGCCCCATTCTTTTGAACGGGGCTTGGCTGGTGGTGCCTCCAGGGATCGAACCAGGGACACATGGATTTTCAGTCCATTGCTCTACCATCTGAGCTAAGGCACCTAACCTTGCTTAAGTGTTAAGCGGGTGCAAAAATAGTTTTTTTAATTTCCTATCAAAAAAATATTTTACAATTCTGCATTTTTCTAATTATATCTTTGCAAAAGATTTTTATAATAATGAATCATCTTGTACTCGATTTAGGCAATACCGCTCTCAAAGCAGCTTGTTTTCAAGAGCGTACTATGTTAAAATATATTTCAGCCTCGTGGAGCAGTTCGGACGAATTAGAAGAAGCACTTTTGCGTCTGATGGTCTATAATCCAACACAAGTATTTATTAGTTCGGTAGCTGGTAAGCGAAAAGAAGTGGATTTATTTCTGAAACGCGCTCAACTAAAAGCGATATTTTTGGATTCCGGAACAGCGATACCCATTCGAAATCAATATCAAACTCCTGAAACTTTGGGTTCCGACCGGCTTGCAAATGCCGTTGCAGCGGCAGCTATGTTTCCAAACAAGCCCTGCGTAATCATCGATTCAGGTACTTGTATAAAATTTGACTTCATTACGCGAAACAATGAGTATTTTGGCGGCTCAATTTCGCCTGGTATAGAAATGCGTTTTAAAGCTCTGCATGAATTCACTCACCAATTACCTTTGTTAACACAAACCGAATCCGTTTACTTGATTGGAAAAAATACCAATGAGTCAATTCATTCGGGTGTAATTAATGGTACTCTTGCAGAAGTAAAAGGAATTTTGGAACAATATCAAATGGCACATAAAGATCTTCAGGTAATACTTACCGGGGGCGATTATGCATTAATCGAACGAACAATTAAAACCACTGTTCATGTTGAACCTTGGCTTACTCTTAAAGGACTCAATGAAATTTTCATACATCAATCACGTTAAATCACTCTTTGTTTTATTCATTCTTTTCGTTTCTCTGAGTATTCATGGTCAAACTTTGAGTCAATCACCCTATGGTC
>JBIPLZ010000401.1:0-2594 GCA_044369395.1 Flavobacteriales bacterium
ATGGTCGTTTTGCCTTAGGCGATAACATTGAAAGTACTTCTGCTTTTATTCAAGGATTGGGAGGAGTCACACAAGCAATTGCCGATTCCAATGCATTAAATTTATCGCAGCCCGCAGCTTTGGGTTCTTTAGAAGGAGGCGCTACTATTTTTGAAGGGGGGATTTCTGCTTCAAGTATAAAGTATATGGGTTTGTCTTCAACACAACAAGGACGTTCAGCTGGTATAGGATATTTTGGTCTGGCATTTCCCATTAAACGAAATCGATGGAATGTATCGCTCAGTTTAACTCCGATCTCGAATGCTGGATTTACTTTGCGTGATAGCATTACAGATGCAGAAGCGGGATTCATCAACTTAAAGTATACCGGTAATGGCGGTTTTACAGCATTTACACTTGGAAATGGAATTCATATAGGGAAGAACTTAAATTTAGGAGTTCAATTTCGTTATTTATTTGGAAAAACGAATTACAGCTCAAAGGTGGTTTTTAATTCAGATTCCATCAGCCAACGAAATTCATTGATTACAAATTCCAGCAGTATTGCCGATTTCGATATGCAAGCCGGAATTCAATATCAGATTCGATTTAGGAAAATGAAGCAACATACCAAATTGAAAACTGATTCATTGTTAAGTAAACTTCAATCGAAACGAAATCTCAATACCGATTCAATGCACCTAATTATTGGTGGTACGTTTCGTCCTTTAATGAATATAAATGCTACATCCACCTATTTGGCACAATCGTTTTTTGGAGATTTGCCTGGATCAAGCTATACCGACACGGTTAGTTCAACCGAAAATTCGGGGAGCATTATAATGCCGATGCAATTCGGTGGAGGATTAACACTTAAAAGTAGCAGTAATAAATGGCTAGTAACAGCCGACTACGTATACACCGATTGGAATGGCTTTAAGATTTTTGGTCAGCAAGATTCTGTTCGTTCTTCGTATCGTTTAGGATTGGGAATACAAATTAATCCAGTGGCATCCTCTAGAAACAGTGCAGGCCGTGTTCCGTATTGGAAAAAAATCCGTTACCGCGCTGGTGGATATTATTCCGATGGTTATTTAAGATTGAATGGAAAAGCAGTTCCTGAATATGGATTTAGTTTAGGATTTGGTTTGCCTGTGGTTTTGAGAACATACAATACACGCTCATCAACAAGCCTTTTGAATTTTGCGATAACGATTGGACAACGAGGTGTTTCGGGTGTAAATAATTTAAACGAGCAATTTGTGAAAGGCACATTGTCTTTCTCATTGAATGATCGTTGGTTTAGAAAATTTCAGTATGATTAAACAACTTATATTTCTGTGTTTTATTTTGCTGGTGCTAGCTTCCTGCGGAAACGATATGGAAGAGGTAAAGCGATTGGGTTCAGATGTACGTGTTCCCATTTCATCTTCACGAAATGTGGAAATGATTTATTCTGATTCATCTCGATTACGTGCAAAAGTCAATGCTCCACTTCGTGATACATATTTAGGAGACGATGGATTTGTGGAGTTTTCGAAGGGATTGAAAATCGAGTTCTACGACACCAAATCGGTTCTGGAATCGAAAATGAATGCCAACTATGGAATCAGTTATAGCAAAACAGAAATCATGGAAGCAAAGGGAAATGTTGTTTTGGAAAGTGTTAAAGGTGACAAACTCGAAACGGAACATTTAATCTGGGATCAGAAAGCAGATCGTATATACTCGAATGTTTTTAGTCGAATAACTTCACCCGAACGTGTTATTTATGGTGATGGATTTGAATCGAATCAGGATTTTTCAAAGTATCGAATATTGAAAGTAAAAGGAATTATAAGTTTAAACGAATAAAAGGCAATTATGGATCAAAGACGTGTATTTAAAATAATGGAGATTGTGTGGCTTAGCATCGCAATATTATCTGTATTATCTGCTGTATGGAGCTTCAGTAAAGGCAATGTTGATGCAGGGAAATACCCTATGTTTGTTGCTTTTTGTGCTGCATTATTATTTTCGCTTCGACGCTATCAAAGAAAGCGCTTGGAAAAATCAATAAACGATTCTGCATCAACAAAAAAATAAAAACCTTTCGATTGAAATTTCTGTATTAGGATTTTTTTGATTTAGTCGTATATTCGCAACCCTAAAAAAAAACTAAAGTTTTCGCACATTCACAATGGCAGTTCTTGAAAGCATCCGCTCCAAAGCCGGCACTATCGTAGTAATAGTAATCGGACTTGCACTTTTCTCTTTTGTAATGCAAGATTTATTTTCCTCCGGGAATTCAATGTTTAACAGCAGAGACACCGATATTGGTGAAATTAATGGTGAAACAGTCAAAGGGGAAGAATTTCAACGCCGTCTTTCTGTTGCAGAAGAAAATTATAAAAGAAACCAAGGCGTTTCAGGTGTTGATGACAATACCCGTCAGCAACTAATCAATCAAATCTGGAACGAATATCTAGACGAGTTTCTTTTTGATGGACAAATGTCAGACGCCGGAATTGCAGTATCTGACGATGAATTATTTGACATGATTCAGGGAGATAACATCAACCCACAAGTAACTCAAATTCCTTTATTTCAAGATAGTATCACGAAACAATTTGATC
>JBIPLZ010000088.1:0-7962 GCA_044369395.1 Flavobacteriales bacterium
AGAAGACGAAATTGCAGCTATTACTTCGGCGATAGGAGCTTCGTTTGGAGGATCTTTAGCTATTACAACATCATCTGGACCTGGAATCGCACTTAAAACAGAAGCCATTGGTTTAGCAATAATGCTTGAATTACCATTGGTCATAATCAATGTTCAGCGCGGAGGACCATCAACCGGATTACCAACTAAAACGGAGCAGGCAGATTTATTACAAGCGGTTTATGGAAGAAATGGCGAAGCGCCACTTCCTGTTATTGCAGCTCAAACACCTTCTGATTGTTTTTACGCAGTTTACGAAGCTTGTCGCATTGCCGTTGAGCATAGCACGCCTGTGTTTTTTCTGAGCGATGGGTATTTAGCAAATGGCGCGGAACCTTGGAGATTTCCCAATTCAGACGATTTAAAAGAAATCAAAGCCAATTTTGCAACGGAAGAAGATGCAGATGGCAAGTTTCTTCCATACAAACGTGACGAAAAATTAGCGCGCAAATGGGCTGTTCCTGGTGTGAAAGGTTTGGAACACCGAATTGGAGGTTTGGAAAAAGAACACGAAACAGGAAACATCAGCTACGATCCCGAAAACCATGAATTTATGGTGAAGCTTCGTGCTGAAAAAGTGGAGAAAATTGCTGATTACATTCCATTGCAAACGCTTGATAACGGACCAGAAAAAGGAAAGCTACTCATCGTTGGATGGGGCTCAACCTATGGCTCAATTAAAACAGCCGTGAAACGAGCTTTGGAAGCGGGTTACAGCGTTGCGCATGCGCATGTGAGATACATCAGTCCGTTGCCTAAAAACTTGGGTGAATTGATGAAAAACTACGACCATATTTTAGTTCCCGAAATGAATAACGGGCAATTGGTTCGGATTCTGCGCGATAAATATTTACTTCCAGCCGAAGGGTTCAATAAAATCAAGGGCATTCCATTTTCATCGGAAGAGCTTTATAATAAAATCATAAGTCTTGCTTAATATGAGTACGCCCGATTTAGATACAGCCCCTCAGGCATTTACCTCCAAAGAATTAGTAACCGACCAAGACATTCGTTGGTGTCCGGGTTGTGGAGATTATTCCATTTTAAAACAAGTCCAAACCGTACTTCCCGAATTGGGATTGAAGCGTGAAGAAATCGTTTTCATTTCCGGAATAGGTTGCTCTTCTCGTTTCCCGTATTACATGGAAACCTATGGAATGCACTCTATTCATGGTCGCGCAACGGCCATTGCTTCAGGATTAAAGGCGACTCGACCAGAACTGAGTGTTTGGATTATTACGGGTGATGGCGATGCGATGTCTATTGGAGGAAATCATTTTATCCATTTGTTAAGAAGGAATTTCGATGTAAATATTTTGCTTTTCAATAATGAGATTTATGGCTTAACCAAAGGGCAGTATTCACCAACTTCCGAATTGGGCAAGGTGACCAAATCTACACCAATGGGTTCGGTCGATCATCCATTTAATCCATTGGCATTGGTCATGGGTGCAGATGGAACTTTTGTGGCTCGTTCGATGGATCGCGATCCCATTCATTTGCGTAATATTTTAAAGCGTGCGAATGCTCATAAAGGCACTTCCTTGGTGGAGATTTATCAAAACTGCAACGTATTTAACGACGGTGCATTTGAAGTCTTCACTGAGAAGTCGAGCAAAGCAAATTCAACATTGCTTATTGAGCATGGGCAACCGCTTATTTTCGGTGCCGATAAAGACAAAGGAATTCGTTTAGATGGATTTTCGCCACGAGTTGTTTCATTGAATGATTTCTCTGCAGATGATTTATGGGTTCATGATGAAACGGATCGTGCAAAAGCAAATCTATTGGTTCGTTTCTTTGATGATGCTACTATCGAAGGGCAATTTCCTCGCCCTTTTGGGGTATTTTATTCTGAACAACGTTTTACCTACGAAGCAGCCTTCAACCAACAAATTGAAGATGCAATTGCAAGCAAAGGCACTGGCGATTTAAATAAGTTGCTTCGTGGCCCAAGCGTTTGGGAGGTGAAATAAAAGATCGTTACCCGAAAAATTAGAGTGTCATTTCAGGAATATCGCCTTCAACGATTAGTTTTCCTGCTGTAGCTTTAATAATATCTTCAACCGAAACGCCAGGAGCGCGTTCGAGCAATCGAAAACCGCCTTCTGGAAGTACGTCCAATACCGCCAATTCGGTAACAATTTTCTTTACACAACGGATTCCAGTTAGTGGAAGATCACATGCTGATAAAAGTTTAGATTCGCCGGCTTTGTTCACATGCTGCATGGCTACAATGATGTTCTTTGCTGAAGCAACAAGGTCCATTGCTCCGCCCATTCCTTTTACCATTTTGCCCGGAATTTTCCAATTGGCAATGTCTCCATTTTCGGAAACTTCCATGGCTCCAAGTATTGTGAGGTCTACTTTTCCTGCGCGAATCATTCCAAACGACAAAGCCGAATCAAAGAATACAGAGCCCGGAACGGTTGTTATGGTTTGTTTTCCGGCGTTTATTAAATCAGCATCTTCTTCTCCTTCAATGGGAAAGGGGCCAATTCCAAGCAATCCGTTTTCGCTTTGCAACACCACATTCATCTCTTCGGGAATAAAATTAGCCACTAGCGTCGGGATACCGATGCCGAGGTTTACATAATAACCATCTTTAATTTCATGCGCGATGCGCTTTGCAATTCCGTTTTTATCTAGCATTTTCTGAAAGTAGAACGTTATTTTAGATTAGTTTTTCGAACGAACCGTTCGTTGTTCAATTCGCTTTTCGTAGTCAACACCTTGGAAAATACGGTGAACATAAATTCCTGGAAGGTGAATGTGATCGGGATCAAGTTCGCCAGCAGGGACCAATTCTTCCACTTCGGCAATTGTAATCTTTCCAGCCATAGCGACCAATGGGTTAAAATTCCGGGAGGTTTTTCGGAAAATTAAATTACCATGCGAATCTCCTTTCCAAGCTTTTACAATAGAGAAGTCGATATCGAATGCGTATTCCATCAAATATTCTTTACCTCCAAAAATGCGGGACTCTTTTCCAATCGCGACTTCTGTTCCTACGCCAGCTGGGGTAAATATTGCGGGCATTCCATATCCCGCAGCCATCAATCGAGTGGCTAAAGTTCCTTGCGGAACCAAATCTACGTCAAGTTCACCACTAAGCATTTGGCGTTCAAACTCTTCATTTTCGCCCACATAGGAAGAAATCATCTTCTTTACTTGCCGCGTTTGAAGCATCAAGCCAATTCCAAAATCATCCACACCGGCATTATTTGAAATACAGGTTAGTCCTTTTACTCCTTTGCGAATGAGCGCAGCAATGGAGTTTTCGGGGATTCCACATAATCCAAATCCACCAAGACCAATAGTCATATTATCTATAAGACCTTCAATGGCCGCCTCAGCATTTAAAACTTTTTTATTCATTTCTTAAAGATTATCAAAGTCTTCATTATGATTTTGTTGCGTCGCGTTTTGCTTGTATTCGGTACAATTAATCTCAATATCTAATTCTGCAGGCCGTACAAAATCGCCACGTGAAACGCGTAATTTAGGATCTTTGTAAACACTCTGCATATACAATCCCCAAATTGGAAGTGCCATGTTAGCGCCTTGTCCAAGAGCCGTTGATCGAAAATGCGCCGCACGATCTTCGCAACCAACCCAGACACCCGTTACTAATTCGGGAGTGAGTCCCATAAACCATCCATCTGAGTTATTTTGTGTTGTTCCTGTTTTACCAGCAATGGGATTAGTTAAACCATATCGTCCTCGCAATCTGGAAGCAGTCCCACCTTCAACAACTCCTTTCATTAGCTCAATGACTAAAAATGCAGTCTGCTCGCTCAAGACTTCATCTGTTTTTGGAACAAAGCTTTCAAGTACAGTCCCATTTTTATCTTCAATGCGCGTAATCCAAGTGGGTTCAATATAAACACCCTCATTAACAAAAGTACTCATAGCTCCAACCATCTCATAAACAGAAATATCGGCTGTTCCTAAGCAAATAGATGGGAGTTCTGGAATTGAGCTAGTTATGCCCATACGTCGGACTAGTTTTATTACAGGGCCTACACCAAACTGTTTAATGAGGTAGGCCGAAACACGGTTAATAGAGTGAGCAAGAGCCGATTTTAAAGGAACCATTGCCCCTCCATATTCCCCGCTAGAATTATCGGGACACCAAGGTCCTGATGGCCCATCTATGCATATCGGTATATTAGGAACTTGAGTACAAGGCGACCAACCTTCTTGCATAGCAATGGCATAAACAAATGGTTTAAAAGTAGAACCTACTTGTCGTTTACCTGTAAATACGTGGTCGTATTGAAAATATCGTTGATTTATACCGCCTACCCAAGCACGCACATATCCGGTTTGAGGCTCAACCGACATTAAACCGGTTTGCAGAAAAAATTTATTATATCGAATCGAATCCCAAGGTGACATAGTAACGGTAGAGTCGCCATTCCATGTAAAAACCTTCATTTTGATTTTCGTATTAAAGGCCTTTTCTATTTCTTGTTCTGATGCCCCATCTGCCTTCATTCTCCTATATCTATCGCTTCGAGTCATGCCTTGCCGAATAATTATTTTGGCCTTCGCTTCAGAAATCCCATAAAACGGAGCTGTTTTAATTCCTTTCCAATGAGCGAAAAATTCATTTTGAAGAGACTTTAAATGATTTTTTACAGCTTCTTCTGCATGATATTGCATACGAGAATTTATCGTGGTATAAATCTTTAAGCCGTCTTTGTAAAGATTGTAATTAGTACCGTCGGGCTTTTTATTTTTTTTGCACCACTGAGTCATTTGCTCTCTCAAAAATTCTCGGAAATACGTTGCAGTTCCAGTATTGTGGCTTTCTGCTTGAAATTTAGAAAGATCAATTGGAATAACCTTTAACGAGTCAAACGCTTCTTCGGAGAGTTTACCGTAGCGAACCATTTGAGACAAAACAACATTTCTTCTGTTAAGAGAGCGTTCGTAGTTTCGAGTTGGATTGTAATAGCTTGGACCTTTCAAAACACCAACTAATAAAGCGGCCTGTTCAATTTTAAGCGAGTCTGTATCGCAATCGAAAAAAGTATGCGCAGCACTTTTTATCCCATAGGCCTGATTACCAAAATCGACCGTGTTCAAATACATGGCAATAATTTCTTCCTTGGTGAAGTTTCTTTCAAGTTTTGTTGCGATAATCCACTCTTTTATTTTACGGAAACCAACTTGAAAAATGTTTAAATCCTCTCTTGGGAACATATTTTTGGCAAGCTGTTGAGTAATAGTAGAACCGCCACCAGAACCAGAATCTCCGCCAAGTATAGTTCTAAAAAGAACTCGGAACATTGCTTTGAAGTCTATACCAGAGTGATCATAAAAACGTGAGTCTTCTGTCGACACAAGCGCATCTACCAATGTTGGAGTTAGTTCCGAATAACGAACGCGGCTTCTGTTTTCAACATAAAACTTCCCCATTATTTCTTGGTCGGATGATATGATCTCGGAAGCAAGATTGGATCTGGGATTAGCTAAATCCTCAATTGTTGGCAAAGAGCCAAAAAGGCCTATGGAAGTGAGAAGTGTGATAAAAAAAAGCAAGGCAATTGGCCCAACAACAACCATCCAAATAAACCGAACCAAGCGGGAGGGTCCCCCATTTTTTGATTGGGATTTTGAAGGAGAACGTTTTTTATCTGCCATAAGTAAATTAAAGATACAAATAGAATTCAATAATGGATTTCTATTTTATAAAAAGGCGCATCAAGCTAATTGTCTCTACTAAAGTAAATGCAAGATAATAGAATGCGTATACTAAAATAAAATGAACCGCGATGTTTGGCATTAAAAAACCAACTATCGTCATGGTCATTAAGTGTAAAAACATTTTAATTGCCTGAACTCCCATAAAAGCAGTAACGAAACGCTGCGGACGACCAACGGTCGATTTTAATAGATAAAAATGGAGCAATACGCTTATTACAACAAAAAATGCAATTGGCAAATAAAGAGCAATTGGAGGAAGTTTAACGAATGATAAATACGAAGCAAGACCAGCTAGGGCGGCACAAAAAAGACCGAGACAAAGCGCTAACCCAAAAAACTTAGAAATGCTTTTCGACATTATTTATTGGATGTAGTTTTAAAAAGCCAATACATGGATGAAGCGATTCCTAATAGGGCTCCAATAAGTGTGAACAAAGGAAATTGAAAAGCACATTTCTTATCAGCCCAATTACCCGAGGCTGTTAAAACAAGAATTGCCACCATCATTTGTATACCAAGTCCGGCGAAACGACCTATATCGTTAAGCTGTTTTTTCTTGGAGGGGTCTGTTTTCTTTTTGAGCTCCATGTTTGGCGAAATCTTTCACAATGCCACCCATGCTGCAAGCTCCGCTAAAGTTTGCACCAGGTTCTATTGCTAATTTATTTGTGCTGATATCGCCATTTAATTTAGCTGTCGCTTTTAAAGTAAGTTGTTCGGCGACGGTAACTTTTGCCTTGACGGTTCCTGAGATATCTGCATTTTGGCAGTTCAATTCGCCATCTATGCAGCCACTTGGACCAATCACCACCTTGCCTTTTGCAATCAAGTTTCCGTTAAGAATTCCGTCAATACGAATATTTCCATCGCAAACGATGTCGCCAGTAATTGTGGTACCCGACAATATTTGATTTGTACCTGAAACACTCAACGAATCGGACGATTTAGCTTCTTTGCTATTAAACATACGGAGATCTGATTTTAAATAGTTGACAAATATAATAAGAAAATAGAAGTGTAAACAGAATTTGATTTATTGATAAACGCGTTTGTAAAAATCAAGATAATCGGCCACTTTCCCATTTTTCATTAAGGCATTATAATTACCAGCACTAATTATAAATGCGTCGGTTATGTTCATGTCCATATTTAAAAATACCGTATCATCATCGTCAATTAGACGCATATAATCGAAAGCACCTAAACGGTTTGTAAATGACTGCACGGAAACAACTTGATAGTTTGTCCCCAGAATTCGATTGTTAATTTGTAAATTATTTAAAGAGAAATACATGGTGTTAAAATCGCTCAAGTGAGTTTTAAAATCATTTAAGTCGAATGCCACATTTTCTACAATAACAACATAATAATGAAGTGTATCAGCCTTGTAACTGTACAAAGGAGCAATTACACTGTCTTTTGGAGTAATACCTTGAATTTTATTTAAACTGTTGAGCAATTCGGTTGCTTTTGATTTAACTGAATCGCTTGGAAAGTTCTTAATTACCGATTGAAGACTTATTTTAAACGCATCAACATCGCTAGTATGTCCAATTGCCAATGCTTTTAGCAATGCAAATTTGGGAGAAAGTGCATTTCCTTGATAGCGAGTTTCGGAAGTTCTGCAGCGACTTACAACATCTGCATACTGTTTTGCCTGATACAAAAGGTATGTCTCTTCGTAAAATCTAGTTGCTTCGGATTTACTGAGGTTTTCGTTTTTGAAAAATTCAGGATCGGTAATAATCTTTGCGTATTCGGAATTTGGATATTTTGAGAGCAATCGCTTTTTATATTCTTCTGCTTTGGGAGGTTCGGGAATGGCCAGAAATATTCGATAAAGCTGATAAAAAAGTGTTGCTTCGTTCGAATTGTTTGGGTATTTCTTAATGAATTCCTCAAACGTTTCTGCAGCTTTTTTCAAATCAGCTAATCGTTCCTTATAAATTAATCCAAGATCGTAAAATGCTTCCATAACGGAATCGGCATAGGCCAAACGCATGGAGTCGTTCTTCGGAATGGCATCTTGCAGTTTCTTTCTAATAAAAGCAATGCTATCTTCTCGTGTTGCTTTTTTACCTGTTTTTTTGGCAACGGTAGAAGTTGTGTCTTCGTCAGGATTATCGGCAATCGGAATAATGGTCTCTTTGTTTGATCGTCTCCAATTATCTTCAAATTTCCGATCGCCCCAGATTTTTCGGAACTCGG
>JBIPLZ010000089.1:0-7922 GCA_044369395.1 Flavobacteriales bacterium
CCCATTGGTCTGATTTACGTTTAACACTTTTTGACCATCCACCTCAACCGTTTCCACTTTGTCAATTAAGTCGATTGGAATGCGCAATACTGGTTGGTTGTGGCGATGGATGTTTTTGATGGTTTGGGCATCAATCCGAAGTCCGATTATCATCAACAAAAACCCTAGAAACAGTATGCGTTTTTTCATGCGTAATTAGATTAGAATCTACCTTTCAACTTATTTTTAATTTTTTATACATCGTACCGATTTTCCATTCCACTTATAATCACCGCCTCTATTTACATTGCCGGTATCTTTATTTAAACTACGAATAAGAGCCCCTACAAGATTTGATTCTGTTGATGTCCACCAAGTTCCGCTATTGCCCGGAGTCGTAAAGCCCAACTCACCTCTGCCACCTCCCGGCAGACCTTGAAAATTAGATTCGTTTGTAGCACCTGCATTTGGAGCATTCCAACCGGTTACACTTTTTAATTTACCTCCTGCAATGCTGCTTTGGATACTTAACGTTTCAGGATTATACGATGGATCAAGTTCTTCGATAAGTATATTCCATTCGGCATCTGATGGAACGTGCCAGCCCGTAGGACATAGATTTCTGTCATCTACCGCAGTGTACCAATTATACAACTTTCCATAAATTAATTCATTGGCAGGCAAATTTTCGTTAGCGCACCAAGCCCCTTCGGTCTGCATTTGCCATTGTTGTTGACTGTCGCTAATGTTGGGTATTAGATCACCATTGGCATAATGCGATGAACGATAGTTTTTAGTCATCCAAATTTGGTTTCCTATAAATACGGTAGGATACACATTGTTGTCGAAGTCGCTTACTGTTCCAAATTGGTGAGTACATGTTTGAATTATACCGGCATCGGCGCCTTCATTTCCAACATAGATTGTTTGATATGAACTTGCATGGAGCGAGTCGAAATTTATCGCCTCAAATCCACGAATAATATAGGTGTCGGGAGCGCAAGTTTGAATGTTAAATTGTCCTTGATTGGTAAAATATAAATTAGTGCCAAATTCAACATAGCCATTTTCAACAGGAAGATTATTGCATTCAACTAATACACCTGTTAGTGGATAACGTCCATCTAAAGTGGCAGTAATAGTATCTATAAGTGCTTGCGAACCGCTTGGTAGAATTTCGGAATACGCTAAGGCCCAATCGGAAGTAGATGAGCAAGTAAGATAGGTTTTAATAGTGAGTTGTTGGTTTTTAGGCACACGTCCGCTGAACTCGCCGTTTGAATTGGTATAGGAAACTCCCGAACCCATTGTTTGAGTTACTACATTAACCAATGCATCCGAAATGGGACTTCCATTACTTGCATTAACAGTTCCTAAAAGATCATTAAATTCTTCAGGTCTGTCGCAGTTCCACCAGCTAAAATGTGGCGCTTGCCCAATGTAGAAACTACCTTGTCTTTGCGCAATCCCTTCATGCTTCCAAATTCCTTGCATTTCGTCAAAGCTCCACCAATCAATAGTTTGCGGAGCCTCCGATAACATCGATTGCGGAATAACAAACCTTAAAGTGGCTGTTGCACCCGGTGCCAATTGTAATTCATTATCGTTTAAATCGCGTAACTCTATATTCGCCATTCCAAAAGAACGCAGCAGTCTTAATGAGTCGTTCATGGCACCCAATAACTCGCCCGGCATTTGGTCGAACATAGAATTTGAAGTAGGGTCTAATGCCTCGGCAAACACTTTAACTAAGCCTGCATAAGATTGATTATTTTCATTTACAAAAGCGTTTGCGGGGAATGTTATATTGAGAGGACCAGAGCTTACAGTGCCACCAATACCGCCATAGAAGCTACCCGATTGAGTCATCGGCAAGAGTTGCACATTTACGCGATTGCTTCCCGATTCGAGCGGCAAAAAACTTCGCGAGCCTTGGTGGAAGCCCGGTTTGGTGATGGTGATGTAGCCGAGTTTGTCATACACCAGAATATTGTTCAGGAAAAATACACCGTTCGGATCGGTGCGGGTTTCTTCGCCACCGTATGGAGAACGTACGATGGCATTCATTTCTGGAGCGCCGGTTGGGCCTCGCACAACGCCCATAACACTTGCTGTGCGGAGGTTTCCTAATTGTGCAGGATCGAGCGCGGTTCCTTCGGTATGGGTAATGCTGTCTATTTGAGAAACAGGAATCTGGCTTACAAAACCGTTGAACTGAATTACCCGCAAAGTGCGTTGACCACCGATTTCGGCGGTTTCTACCTTATCAATTAATGAGGTAGGAATGCGCAATACCGGTTGGTTGTGGCAGTAGATGTTTTTCAAGGTTTGGGCGTCGATTCGCAAAACGAAAACCATTACTAAAAAACCAATAAATAGTATGCGTTTTTTCATGCTTAATTTGATTTGGAACTCGATTTTCAATTTAAATTTTTCACTTTAAAGTCTTCTATGGTGAAAATTCAATCATTAATCCCTGGACTGAAGTCTTAAGCTTGATGGAGACTTTTCCCTTTCAACTTTTTACTTTTTAACTTTCCCCTTTTAACTCATTTTAATCCTTCACACACCGAATTGAAAATCCTATTTTCTTTGAAGCTGTTCCTGAACCCAAAGCACCATCGGGGTTAATAAATCGATAACCACCATAGAGTTCTCCAAACTCGGTACTTAACCACCAGTCTGCTTCAATTCCGATATTGCCAAAAATACCGATTGGGCGCTGACCTGCTGGAAGCGCAGTGAAGCCGCTTTCATTTGTGACATTTGGATCAAAATTATCCCACCCTGTAGTGGATTTCATTTTCCAATTTGCATTAATGCCTAAATAACCCGACAAAACACTCCAATCTTCGTTTGATGGCACATGCCAGCCGGTTGGACATACATTACGAGGATCAGAAGCAACATACCAATTATAGAGCTTTCCATAAATAGAATCATTTGCCGCTTGATTATCGTAATTGCTCCAAATCGGAGTGGACAAGGCATTCCAAACATTAGAATTGGTTACCTCTGGAATGGTATCTCCGTTTTCAAACACCGATGAACGTAGGTTTTCGGCCATCCACCATTGGTCGCCGATTAAAACGATTTGGTAAATATGGCCTTCGCTGTCAGACAAGGTATCAAACAAAGTTGAGCAGGTAGAAATGAGCCCTGCATCTGTTCCAGTAGCCTGTACATCGACTGAAATCAAATCACTTACTCTTACAGAATCAGGATCCGAAATATCAAATCCCCTGATCGAATAGTTCCCTGTAAGACAAGTTTGAATCGTAAATCCTCCATTGTCTGTAAAATAATTTTGCGATCCCATTCTCACGTAACCTATCTCAACAGGTTGCCCAGCGCAAGTTACCACAGTGCCTGTGAGCGGATAGCTTCCTTCTAAGCTCGTTGTAACTGCCACCGAAAGATCTTGTGTTTCACTGTTGATGGTTTCAGTGTGAACCAAAGTTAATTCATTGGTCGTGCTGCAGGTTAGATACACATTGAAGGTTAGTTGCTCATTAACTGGAACAAAACCAGCAAAAACACCTTCTGCATTTGTGTAAGTTAATACAGTACCCATGGTAGGGGAGAAAACCGTGATTTGGGCATTGGAGATTGGCGTCCCATCTCCTGTATTAACAGTTCCTTGGAGGAGCGTGAAGCTTCCCGGCACATCCCAATTCCACCAAGAAAAGTGTCGTGCTTCTCCAACGTATCTTGTTCCTACTTTCTGTGCTACACCTTCGTGCATCCAAATTCCTTGGGTTTCATCGAAACTCCACCAGTCGATGGTTGGAGGTGCTGTGGCTTGCAAAGATGTTGGAATGTTGAACTTTAATGTGGCTGAAATACCTGTAGCCAATTGCAATTCATTAAAGTTGGTATCGCGAAGCTCCACACTAACCATTCCAAATGAGCGCAGCAGTCGCAATGAATCGTCCATTCCACCCAACAGAGTTCCCGGCATTCGGTCGAACATGTTAGATGCAGTTGGATCTAATGCTTGTGAATAAACGTTCACTATTCCGTTGTATGGTTGTCCATTGAGTGAAATAGCATTTGCTGGGAAAATAAGCTGCAACATTCCCGCGGTAATTGTTCCTCCGAAAACAGCGTTAAAAGAGCCAGTTTGAAACATGGATAAGAGTTGCACATTCACCCGATTGCTACCCGTTTCTAGCGGCAAAAAGCTTCGTGAGCCTTGGTGGAAGCCAGGTTTGGTGATGGTAATATATCCAAGCTTGTCGTAAACCAATATGTTGTTCAAGAAAAACACACCATTCGGATCGGTGCGGGTTTCTTCGCCACCGTATGGTGAACGTACGATGGCGTTCATTTCGGGAGCACCAGTTGGACCAGTTACAACACCCATGACACTTGCTGTGCTTAGGTTACCCAACTGAGCGGGATCAACCGCTTCGCCCTCGCTGTGCGTGATACTGTCGATTAATGAAAGCGGTACCTGATTCAAAAACCCATTGAACTGAGTTACGTGTAACACTTTTTGACCATCCACCTCAACCGTTTCCACTTTGTCAATTAAGTCGATTGGAATGCGCAATACCGGTTGGTTGTGGCGGTGGATGTTTTTGATTGTCTGAGCGGAGAGGTTCACAATCAGACCAAAGTTCAGGAGGAAAAGTGTGGTGTATAGGTTTTTCATGGGCTTCACTTTAGGAAAAAGTAGAAAGGGGAAAGTAGAAAGGGTTTGGAGGAGAAAGGCTAAAGGGGAAAGTATAAAGGGTCGAGTATGAAGTAGAAAAAGTTTGGAGGAGAAAGGCTAAAGGGGAAAGTATAAAGTATCTATTATGAAGTAAAAAGGGAAAAGTTTGGGAGTGTAAAGTTGAAAGTTAAAAGGGCGGGAGTTATTTAGGTGGATATAGATTTGATTAGGCCGGAGATTATTTTGGAGACTTCTTCGGCTAAAGCCGATAGTGAAGTTTGAACTTCTTCCGAAATTTTGTTTAGTTCTTTAGCCAGAATTAGCATTGAACGAACTTCTCCGCAGGAGCCTTTAGCGACATATAGAAAATAAGCGAATTCCTTGTTTCCTTTTCGTTCAAAACCTTCAGCAATATTGTTCATCACAGAAACTGCAGCTCGTTGAATCTGATCCTTGAAGCCAAAATCTTTACTGTTTTCAAATTGCTTGTAAACCGCTGTACACAAAACTTTCGACTTTTGCCATGCAATTGCATCCTCAAATCGTTCTATGCGCATACGAATTCTTATTAATCTGTGAACAACTTTCTACTTTCAAACTTTCCACTTTCAACTTTGTATTCTTATTTTTTCATGAATGCCTTCGAGATCACTACTTCGCCCGAAGTGAGGGTGCAGAAATATTGTCCAGCGGCGAGTTTGCTTAAATCTATAATGAGTTCGCCTTGGGTAGATGATTTCATGTCTTGTTGAATAAATTTTTCACCTTTAAGGTTGTGAATTCGCACCTGAACGGTAGATGAAGGATTGGGTAAAAAGTAACGAAGGTTTAGTTGCTGATCGGCCGGATTGGGGAAGAAGTTCAGTTGCGGATGATTGGCAAGTTGATCAATCGCGGTGATTCCGCCGGGAGTGTAGCGGTAATTGTTAAGTGCATCAAGTTCGAAGGAAACCACACTTTCGTCGATAAGATGAAGGTTTATCGAACTGGAGTCGAAATCCATGCGACGCACTTCGGAGATGGTGTACATCTGCACCGATGCATCGTTCAAATTGAAATAGAGATATTGTGATTTTGCCTGAGTTGTAACAAACACAAGAAATAGCAGGGAGATTGAGCGAAGATTCATTAATTATGAGATTTAAATTTTACACGTTATAAAACTAAGCAAAAAATTTAAAGAAAACTACATGGCTTTAAAGTAACTTAATCGTTAAAGTGATTACAATCATGTGATTGAGTAGATTCAATACATGCAGATGCCGTTTTGAAATGCTTGATTAAATACAACACCTCCACCCTTCTCATACGCCGCGGCCCGGATGGAGCGTTTGTTTGAGCTCTTTTACCGAAACGAAGTGAAAGTAAAAAGCGAGTAGCGACAGCCGGATAAGCCGCCCCAAAGAATTACCTCCACCTTTTTAAGTCGATGGGTTCTGATTCTATCAGAGATACATGAGTGATATCTGCATGAAATGGATTTATTAAGTAATTGAATTCCCCTTTTACCAAGCTACTTGGCACCTGCAAAATTGGTGAAGCTGCGTTACGGATAAAATTATCGCCGATGGATTGGGTTAATTTGGAAGGCGGAAAACTGTTCCAACGTGAAGGCAATGTGTGCATTTCCAATTTTTCAATTGATGTTTCATTTTGAATATTGATGGTTACAATAAGTCGATCTTCAGGAAGGTCTGAAAAAAGGTCTACCCGAGTCAGCACCTCTAGAATGGCCAAGGAGCGACTTCCAGATGTGTAAACCATATGCGTATTGATGCTGTTCCAGCGATTTCCAAATGACAAAGCGGCACCACGACCACTCAATACTTCATGGAGATATTTCTGGCGTTCTATTCTGTAAACCAGCATTATGCGTAATTTCCATAATCAATAATTTGAAGACAATTACGCACTTCTTGCATACCGGTGAATGTATCAAAAAGACTTTCGGGCACGTGACCAGCCAAACTTGGATTGGGCTTTCGAAGCCAATTATCGAATGATTTGTGGTCTTGATTAAATACCTCCAAGCCATATTCAAAAAGCTCGTAAAGAGCGAGCAAAACTTCAGTATCTCGGGTGCTAAGTAACTGACCTTCGCGCTTTTTTTTGTTGTAGGTAGTTTGTGGCATTCCGAGGTATTCTAACATGCGCTTAACAGGCAACTCAGCTTTGTTGCTAAGAGCTTCGACCGTTTGATAAGGAACACCATGCCTTATATGAGATAGCTTTTGAATACCACCTTCGTATGCCACCTGTAAGTCTTGAACTGTATGAATTGGAGATGAAGTTTTATACGGCTTAAGCTTTTTAGAGCCTTTGTTTGATGGGCTAGATTTTGAAGAATTACTCATAGCAATATATTTGCTGCTAATGTACAATATTTTTGCTACTATTGAATAAATGAGTACAATAAAATTTTGGAATATGCTTACTAAAAATTAATTCAGGGAACACAAAATGAACAATCTAGCAGAACAAAACCACTATGAAACTCCTATTTCATAAATGAATACTAATCTAAAATCTAGCAATGATATGAGATGAATAATTGGACATTCATCCGAAAATCTATTTAGTGTTTTACAACAAGTTTAGAGTAATTCACCCCTTCAACTGAGACAATATACATTCCTTCTGGCAATTGACTTACAGGAATTTGAAGTTGAGAATTCCCATTGGATTGCATAGAAAAAACCATTTTACCCGTTAAATCGGTAATGGAAATAAGATGGTTGGAAGGATCTAAATTTAGCTGTACAAAATCATTTGCGGGATTCGGAAACAATGACAATTCTGAGGAATCGTTAACATTGGAAATGGAAGTCATCATTGGATTTTGACGCATACGCAATGCGTTTTTACAATCACCGAAATTGCGCATTAAATCGAAATACATTCCTTCTGAAAACGATATCTGAGGATTGGATGAAAGCAATCCGGTATAGATATTGACACCCAATAACTGTGAACCATTATTGAAATAATAGGTGCCGGTTGAAGGATCTATGGTTGAACCAGCATTCAGTGAATATCCTCCTGCAAGAACAGAATTTGGAGAAATAATACTGATTGCTCCTGTGGTTAAATTTATCTTACCTAATCGTACCGTTGACGAATCGAGTGTTTCGATTGGAAAACCGATTATTGAATCATATTCAGTAGAAAAATAATTCTTGCGAATGAGTCCATAAAGCGCTGTATCTGAGCAGCTATAGGAGAAATTGTCAAATATTACTCCATCAATAGCTTGAATGGGTGTGTTGCTGTATAATTCGCCGGTATA
>JBIPLZ010000090.1:0-7899 GCA_044369395.1 Flavobacteriales bacterium
TTGTGTTAAATTCCAAAGAGGAGTTAACCGGATTACCACAATCACTTATTGACGGCGCATCCAATACCGCCAAAGCCAAACTGCTCGATAACAAATGGGTTATTAGCAATACGCGTTCATCCGTAGATCCTTTTTTAACGTATTCAGATCGTCGCGATTTACGTGAAAAAGCATGGAAAATGTTTATCAACCGTGGAGATAATGGCGGCGAGCACGACAACAACGAATTGATTACCAAAATTCTAAGATTACGTTCCGAACGAGCTAAACTTTTGGGATTCGAAACTCATGCACATTGGAGATTGGAGAATACCATGGCGAAAACACCTCAAAAAGCCATCGAATTGATGGAATCCGTTTGGCCAGCTGCTATTGCACGTGTGAAAGAAGAAGTTGCCGACATGCAAGCTATAGCTGATAAAGAAGGAGCAAACATCAAAATCGAACCTTGGGATTACCGATATTATGCAGAGAAAGTGCGTAAACAACGCTATGATTTAGATCAGAATGAAGTGAAGCAGTATTTCCAATTGGATAAATTACGTGAAGGGATGTTTTGGGTTGCTGGTGAATTGTTTGGATTTAGCTTTACACCACTCAAGAACATTCCGGTGTATCATCCAGATGTAAATGTTTGGGAAGTAAAAGACATCAAAACTGGACGTCATATTGGATTGTGGTATTTCGATGCATATGCACGCGAAGGCAAACGTTCGGGTGCTTGGATGAATGCTTACCGCGATCAACAGCGCATGGACAAAGAAGTAACAACCATTGTTTCGAACAATTCGAACTTTGTAAAAGGTAATCCTGGGGAACCGGTTTTGATTTCTTGGGACGATGCTAGCACTCTGTTTCATGAATTTGGGCATGCATTGCACGGATTAAGTTCGAACGTAACCTACACTACTCTCTCAGGAACGAACGTAGTTCGCGATTATGTTGAATTCCCATCCCAATTATTGGAACATTGGCTATCGACTCCCGAAGTACTTTCGAAATTCGCTTTGCATTATCAAACAGGTAAACCCATCCCATCCAGTTTGGTTGAACGCATCGAAAAAGCATCTACGTTCAATGAAGGATTTGCAACCACCGAATACCTTTCGAGTGCACTCATCGATATGAAAATCCATTTGGCTGATGCCAACAATATTGATCCCGATAAATTCGAGAGAGAAACATTGGATGCTTTAGGAATGCCCAAAGAATTGGTAATGCGTCATCGTACTCCTCAGTTTGGACATGTGTTTTCTGGAGATGGATATTCAGCTGGATACTACAGTTATTTATGGTCGGATGTGCTTACTGCTGATGCTTATGAAGCATTTGTAGAAGGCAAAGGTGCTTACGACAAAGAAGTGGCTCAACGCTTAATCAAATATGTGTTTTCGGTTGGAAATACGATTGATCCAGAAATCGGATTTAAATCGTTCAGAGGCCACGATGCCCAAACTGATGCTTTGATGAGAAAACGTGGGTTTCCTGTAAAAAAGTAATCAAATGATTTAATATTGAAAAGCACGAGTACATTAGTATTCGTGCTTTTTATTTAAAGTCTACTGTAACTTAAAACTAATTGGTAAGTTGAATTCTATCTTCACAGGCTTTCCTTCCATCATAGCAGGTTTCCAGAGCGGCATTGAATTTACAACCCGCAAAGCTTCAGCATCCAATAAAGGATGAACGCTTCGAATAATTTGACTATCCGTAATTTTTCCTTGTAGATTGATTACAAATTTCACAAACACCCGACCTTCAATTTCTTTCTCAATGCATTCTTTCGGATACTTCACATTCTTGGCAATGAATTTATAAAGCGCTTCTTGCTTTCCAGGAAATTCGGCCAATTCCTCTTCGGGAAAATAAGTGGTATCTACACCCGATTTTGTATAGCAAAAACCATCAATCATTTTCCCATTGCTATATTTTTCGATTCGGCGTTTGGACCCATCTTCATTATACCAGCGATGCTCTCCAATCTGCAAACCCGCTAAAAATTCTCCAATATACCAAGGCTTTTTTCCAGGATAATAACGAGTATTTACTCCAGACTTACTTCCATTAATATAAAACGTTTCTTCCAATTCGTCACCCGATTCCATATACTCAACAAACTTTCCATCTCGAACTTCATTAGGAGCAATGGATTTAAAATGTCCAATCATTTTCAAAGAATCATTCATTCGGTATTGATGCATCTGAAACCCCATTGAATCGGGTGTAAAAATGCGATATGATTTAGCATCTATTCTTGAACATTTCTGTCCCGATTTATTTAAAAAGACTGTGTCTATTTGAGAAAATCCAGTAATTGAAACACACGTTAATAGAAGGAACAAAGTAAAAATGCGCGGAAATTTGTTCATGAATCAATGATCGAATTAGAATATTAAAACTAAAATGATTAGTAATAGAAATGCATACAGATTTAAGACGAATCCGGCTTTTAACATTTCTGTTGCCTTTACATGTCCACTGCTAAATGCAATGGCATTCGGAGGAGTGCTCATTGGAAACATAAAATCGCAACTTGCCGAAATGGTAACCGGAATGGCAAATACAAGTGGATCGATGCCCTGAATTTGGGCCAAAGAAGCTACAACTGGAATAAACAACGTGACCATTGCTAAATTGCTCATGATGGCCGTTAAAAACAATCCAATGGCACATAATGCAATGAGGTAAACATCCGCTTGCAGATAATTCAATGAGGAAAGCCATTGCGTCAACATAACCAATGCACCACTTTTTTTAAACGCCATCGCCAAGGAAAGTCCACCGCCAAACATGAGTAAAATCCCCCATGGTAAGCGGCTGGTATCTTCCCAATTAAGCAAGGGTTTATCATCGTTTCCATTGATAATGAACAAACAAATTCCAGCAGCTAATCCAACCCAAACATCTGATAATGGATAATTTGGGAAATACGATTTTAAAATTCCTTCCGAAAGCCAAAGTAGAATAGCGGATGCAAAAACAAATAACATTCTCTTTTCACTTTTAGTCCATGCTCCCAATTCATTTAATTGCTGTTGAATAAATAGTTGACCTTTTTCGAAACGTCCAATTTTAACCGGGAAAATGATATATGCTAAAAGAAAATATGCTCCAAAAAGAAACACCAATGAAAAAGGAAATCCATAAACCATCCAATCCACAAAAGTAATTTCTCGATGAAATGTCTGACTTAAAATTCCTACCGCAGCGGCGTTTGGAGGTGTTCCAATTATGGTTGCCATGCCTCCAATACTGGCTGAATAGGCAATTCCAAGAAATAAATTAATTCTGAAATTTCGAATCGAACGACTATGCTCTGCTTTTTCCTCGTCGAACAAACTCGAAACGGCCAAAGCAATAGGAAACATCATCAAGGTTGTTGCCGTGTTTGAAATCCACATGCTGATAAACCAAGACGAAAGCATAAATCCAAGAATTATTCGCTTGGCATTGGTTCCGGTAATCATCACAATGTTTAATGAAAAACGCTTGTGCAGATTTGACTTTTCGAGTGCAAGCGCCAATAGAAATCCTCCTAAAAAGAGAAAAATGTATTTATCACCATATGGAGCGCAAGCCGCTTCAATGGAAGATACACCTACCAAAGGAAAAAGCAAAACTGGCAACAAAGCCGTAACCGCCATGGGCACCGATTCTAAGAGCCACCAAGCAAGCATTAACACCAAAATGGAAATTAAATTAATAACTTCCGGTGACCAGCCAAACGGATTTAAAACAGCAAGTAAAATCGAAAAAAGTACGGGTGCAATCTGTTTAATAGTGGATAGTTTTAAAATCATAAACTGAAACTCATTCTATTTGAGAAAAAAATAATGCGTCACTCTACCGAATGGGGCGATATAGTGTTATTTTTGAATGCAATGTTATTCAAATTTTTCAGGAATAAATAATCAATCATCATGAGTCCGAACACATTGATTCGAGAGAAAATAAAGGAGAAGATTGTTGACCGGGAAATGCTCTTGGAACTTGCTGAAAAAACAGAAGAGCAAGGTCAAGTAGTGGTTCACATTCTTTATCCTCCACAAGCTGATCCGTATTTGATTCGCATTTGGAAAAGCACGTTTTTATATTCAAGAAGTTCGACTCATAATAGCAAATTGCTTCATGCCGATAACATCAATATTGCCCCTACATGGACCGAAGTTGATGGGAATGTCCCCTATTCATTTACGCTCTTTTTTGAGGGATTTCCCAAAGATGTTCTGATATTCGATTTGAAAGAAAAGATTTCTGAACCCGGTGGATTTTATTTTCCAAGTATTGTTAGGAATGAGCAAGATGTTTATTGGATTCGTGGGAATTCGATAACTTAGAAATAATCACTATTTCGAATCATATTGAATTTTCTTTTATCCTAGATTTACCTCATGGAAGAACAGACTCCCAAAGGTCGCCGCAGAGTTCGATATGCAGGTACTCACCCCAAAGCATTTAAGGAAAAGTACAAGGAATTACAGCCCGAACAATATGCCCAAGACATTGCCAAAGTAATGCAACAGGGCAAGACACCCGCCGGCATGCATCGTTCAATTTGCGTAAATGAAATCATGGATTTCCTGAAATTATCACCTGGACAAATAGGCATGGATGCAACTTTGGGCTATGGTGGACATAGTCTCGAAATCCTTAAACGCATTACACCTGGTGGAATGTTGTATGCTGTTGATGTGGATCCATTTGAACTTCCGCGTACGAGAGAACGATTGAATAACCAAGGTTTTGGAGACGACGTTTTGTGCATCCAGAAAATGAATTTTTCGGAAATCGATCAGATTGTCTCCATGGCAGGTCCATTGAATTTTGTGATGGCCGATTTAGGAGTTTCATCCATGCAAATTGATAATCCAGAACGTGGATTTTCCTTTAAAACCGAGGGCCCACTCGATTTAAGACTTAACCCCAAAAGCGGAAAACCGGCATCTGCATTTCTCAAATCAGTGTCACAATCCAAGCTCGAAGAACTTTTTGCAATCAATTCGGATGAACCACATGCTGCTCGAATTGCGAAACATATTATTTCTAAAATTGCCCAAGGCAAACCCATCGATACAACCACACAATTGCAACAAACAATTCAAGAAGCACTTTCATTTATTCCAGAATTAACACTCAAAGAAGAAGTTAAAAAAGCGTGTCAACGTTGCTTTCAAGCTTTACGCATTGAAGTAAATAATGAGTTTGGTGTACTCGATAAATTTTTAGACAAACTGCCTAATTCATTGGCATCCGGCGGTAAAATTGCCATTCTCTCTTTTCATTCGGGAGAAGACCGTCGCGTGAAAAAATCCTTTCAACAAAATTTGCGCGATGGTATTTACAGTAAAATCAGCGATGAAGCTATTCGACCAAGCGTTGAAGAATCGAATACCAATCCACGAGCACGTTCGGCTAAATTACGCTGGGCTATAAAAGCTTAATTTCTTGGGTTAATACAGATTAGATCTTTATTGATTGAATTAAATAAAAAAGCTCCCTGCCTTTCGACAGAGAGCTTTCAATAAATAATTAAAAATTACTTCTTTACGATTTTCTGAACCTGACGATTTCCTTGAGCATCGGTAATAGAAAGCATATAAACACCAGCACTTAAATTTGAAGTATTAAGTGTTGAGCTCGTTGCATTTCCTTGATAAACCGTCTTACCATCAACAGAGATAATTTGAATGGTTGAATTACTTTCAACTCCTGAAAGTGCAAGTACATCATTGAATGGATTTGGATATACCGAAACAGTTGAGTTTTCTACATTCTCAACTCCTGTAATATCATATCCAGTAATAGTTTGCGGACTCACAACATTGATTGTAAAACCTGCTGAGTTTAAACGACCACCAATCGTTCCATTGGCATCAACAACGATTGAATCGCAGAATGTTGAAGTACAACCCATAGCATTTGTTGCAGTAATGCACAATAAAAAGCTTCCTGTGTTTTCAACTAAAATGGAAGGAAAAGCTCCGTTTGCAGTTATTGACAAAAGTCCAGAACTTAACGTCCAAGTGTAAACAGAATTCATGTCCGAAGAAGTATTTACAATAGAAACTTCGAAAGGATTATTCTGAGTTATTACAAAACTAGCATTACAAAGTGAGTCATTAGATGCAGGATTATTAGCTGGAATATATACATACTGACAAGATGAGTCAGTGCACTCACCATCATAAACTACTAAACATACATCATAAGAACCTGAAGTAGCGTATTCGTGATAAGGATACATAGAAGTTGAAGATGAACCATCTCCAAATGACCAATAATACATGGTAGTATTTGAATAGTTATTTCCAGTTGGAATGTAATAACCAACCAATGCTGAAGTTGAAGCATAGAAATTGGCGTTACATGTTGGAGTAACATTGGTAGAGTCATCCATTACATAAATATCGATGCAATCTGAACACGAAAAACCACCGCCCATAATGCTTCCACAAACGGTATACATACCTGGACTTGTGAATGTATGACTTACATCAAAACCTGATGCAGTTGTTCCATCGGAAAATGTCCATGTTGCAGCGTAATTAGCACCTGGAATTGAAAAGCTATATGTATTTGCAAGCAAATTTGCTTGGCTTGCAACAATATCACAACCACCACCTTGATTACTTCCTGTAACTGTAATGGTTTGTGTTGATGAACAGATAAATGAAGTATCAGGACCTCCAGCAAAAACGTACAAGCTAACTACATCAGTCATGTTGGTTGGATAAGTATAATCGATTGTGAATCCTGATTGATAAACGGAACCATTGTTTAATGACCACTGGAATGCGAGTCCACTATTTGCTAATCCAGCAGGTGCCGTAAAAGTATACGAACCAGAAGGATTCATTGAAAACGTGAAGTCGCAATTTTGAGCATTCAAACTTGTTATTGCAAACAAGAATGCTGCGAATAAAGTAGAGAGTTTTTTCATTTGTTGAATTTGATTTTGTTTAAGGCAAATCTAACATTCTTCTTTGATAGTCAGGTTATTTTTGTGTTATTAAAAATATTATTCTTACGCAGCCAGTTATTAATATGAGATTAATTAGAGACAATTTTTCAAAATAATTTTAACTGCGAAAAGAAAATTAGATTCCAATTTTCATTGATATAATTGAATTTTAAAAATCGTTTATTATACTCATGTACTTTTAAGAATCCATTTCCATCAGAATACTTCTTACGCTAAAACATGATCTTTCTTCTCAATTAAAAATTCGTAATTCGTATTTAATCATCCGTAACTCATAACTTATAATACGTACTTAATCATTGGTAATTCACCATTTTTATTTTCAATGTTTAGTGGATAATCCCATTAGTTAAACTAATTTCGCGTCCCAATGAACAGAAAGCCATATGTTGTTGGAATCTCAGGTGGAAGCGCATCGGGAAAGACCTCTTTTTTGAAGCATCTAAGAGAAGCATTACCCGCTGGATCAACCTGCGTTGTGTCTCAAGACAATTACTACCTTCCTAAAGAAGAGCAATTAAGAGACGAAAATAACTTCATCAACTTTGACTTACCAACATCTATTCACCGCGATGCTTTCCATAACGACATGTGTAAATTGATGTCGGGCGAAAAAGTGATTTTACAAGAATACACATTCAACAATGCATCAAAACTTTCTCAAACGATTGAATTAAATCCAGCACCGATTATCATCATGGAAGGTCTTTTCATTTTCCATTACGAGGAAATCCGAAATAATCTCGACCTAAAAGTATACATCGATGCACGTGAGGAATTGAAACTAGAACGTCGATTAAGGCGCGATAAAGACGAACGCGGCTACCCTGAAGAATCTATTATGTATCAGTGGAACAATCACGTGATGCCGAGTTATAGAAAATATTTACAACCTTATCGGGATGATGCAGATATTA
>JBIPLZ010000091.1:0-7759 GCA_044369395.1 Flavobacteriales bacterium
GATGTCTTATGACAGATTTACTCATTCCAAATTCTTTAAATCTCTGATTCATGTATTGGGGGCCAACAAAATCGTATAATCTATTATATGCATCATTATCACTTACGACTAAGGCTTTTTCAATAAATGCGGAAATCGAAGCTAGGGAATCGTTAGTTGAATAATCCCAAATTAGCTTCTTTTGACATGAATAACTACTATCGATAATTAATCGTGTGTTTTTATCAACACCATTTTTTTTCAATTCATTAATTAACTCGATTGCAAATATTGACGAAGGTAATTTGACTAGGCTTGCTGGATAAAAATAAAGTGAATCATTTAAATTAAAACTTTGAGTAATAAATGATTTCTTACCACTGGAATCTTTTATAACCTGCGAAAAAATAATTTGTAATTTATACTTTTGTGGTTGAGAATATACTTTTTTAAATAAGGGATTTGATAATAAAAGGCTATCAAGCGAAATAAATTTTTGGGAAAAAATAGTATTCCCAGTAATCTCCACTAAAACAATTAATAACATTAACATCTTTTTCATTGTATCAGTAATTAGTTAAAATTAAATTTAAGAGATACAATATAATTCCTTTTCTGATTTAACAGAAAGGTTTTGGGAATTAGCTATTTGAAATTACTGTTAATAGGTTCGATTTGAGTCACGTTATTTAATTTTTTCTTTGGTACTAAGTAAAATAATAATAAGCCAGATAATATTATTATTAATCCTATTAACGCCTCATCCATTTTGTTTAAAAATAGATAATACATAAACCAACAATTTGCTAGAATAAAAATAATTGGCGTAAAGGGATAACCAAATGTACGATACGGTCTTGTGAGATTAGGTTCAGTTTTTCGTAAAACAATAGTACCTAAAACAGTTAGAGTAGAAAATAATGTCATAGTGAAAGTAGTATATGTTATAACTGTATCAAATGATCCAGTTAGAGCTATAGCTATAGCTATGATAGCTTGAATAAGCATACTCAATCGTGGCACTTTTTCATTTTCCCTTCTCCCTAATATTCCAATAATTGGATAATCACTTGCGATTGATTGTATTACACGAGGGCCCGCAATAACCATACTTGATATAGAACTAACTAAGAATAGGCAAATCACTAGACTCATAAATGCACCAATACGATCTCCAAAAAGGATTGAGGCTGTGATAAAACCAAGTTCCTTTTGTTCCATTTTCAATGGATCAACCATTAGCATTTCAATAGGTGCGATTTTAAGGAATACAATATTTATTAGAACATACAGTAACATGACTATTAGAGTTCCGATAATTATTGACAGAGGTACATTTCTATGCGGTTTGTGGATTTCTGATGAGATGTAGGCAGAAGCGTTCCAACCAGAATAAGCAAATGAAACATAAACCAATCCAATAACAAAATTACTACTGAGTACATTGGGAAGGGTATCGGCAACAGGTAAAAATGAAACGGGCTCGTTTCCTAAAGCCATTCCAGCAATAATAAAAGCAACAATAATTAGAACTTTCAACAAAGTAAATATTTTCTGGAATCGACCACTTGCTGAGCGATTAATAGAATTTATGAATGTTATTGATATTATAAGAATTACAGCAACTAACGTCTTATTAACGGGGAATACTTGGCTGAAATATGAGGCAAATAAAATTGCATTTAGTGCAATTGGTGCCGAAAAGCCAATTGTTGAGCTTAACCATCCCGACATAAAACCAAGACTCGGATGGAATATTTTTGATAAAAAGTGATATTCTCCGCCAGAATTCGGCATGGTCGCTCCTAGTTCACTGTATGCAAAAGCACCACACAGAGCTATTATACCTCCAACTATCCATAAGATAATAATTGTTGCTAAATCTTTGATTCCAATTAGTTGGTATCCCAAACTTACGAATATACCAGTGCCAATCATATTAGCTACAACTATTGATGTAGCAGAACCAAGCGAATATTTGGTATCCTTAGCTTCTGTTGTCATTTTTTGAAACTAAACATTTGATTTTGATTACCTGAACCCCAATGATATCCAAGTGAAAATCCAAGTTTCCCAGCATAAATTGTGGAGTCCGAATAAGCTAAACTTAAATCTTTTTGAAAAAGATTAGTTGAGAAATCACTCACTGGCATTTCATACTCTCCAAATAACTTTACATTCCAGATTTTGTTATCAAAATATTTATAAGGTATTCCTGTGTCATCCTGTGTTAGACTATTACTTTTTTTAATGATAATATTTCTTATATCTGAGAATGTTGTGTAATGAAGTAAATAGGAGGCTGACTTAACGAAGGAATTGCATTTTGGGGGAATGTGTTTTTCTAAATATGTTAAGACTCCTGGTTTTGTTTTAAACCCTGAGTTTGATATGTCAACAGATAAATAAGTTAGTGTTTTGATTTGTTTTTTTGATTTATCTTTTAATATGATTTTTACCCCATCACATTTATGATCAGTTTTAATAATCACATTACCTGTTGAATCAATATCAAAAAATGTGACTGATTTTATTTCATGATTTGTTTTTGCCGCGGCCCAAAAAATTACTGGCAACATACCATTAACAAGATTAGCATTGTTAATGTCTGTAATCATATTTTTTGTAATGAAATAACTTTTATTGTAAATATCTCTCAAAACTACATTGATTCCTTTTAAATATTTTAAAAGTGCTCTGTTATCCATTTCCATGAGATTAGGGATTGAACCAACATTTTCTCTAGCTACCATTAAATATTCATTCGCATTAGGTAAAAGCCAATTTAAATGAATAAAATCTCCGCCAGAAAAAGGATAAAATGCAAAAGCAGTATCTGGAACGCCCGATTCCTTTAAATTTTTCTTATTCCATTCGTTAATTTTAACAAGTCGGGTATTTAACATTGGTAAATACTTGGCTGAGGATTCTTTTGAAAATAATTTTATTGAATCTAAACTCCAATTCTGATGTTTGTAGTTTAATAACGTATCCATACCAGCCATCAAATTTGACAATCTTGTTAAATTACTATCAATCGCAATCGTGTCTGTTGAAATCAAAGTATCTTTTTTAACTGTTTTAGTATCTTGAGGAACAGTTGGATTTTGACCACAATTGCTTAACGAGAGCATCAACATGGATAAAATTATGATGCTTGATAAAAATTTGTTAAAATTATTCATTGTTAAATTTTTGAGTTGGTTTTTTAGGGTTAAATGAATTAAAATTTAGCAATAAAGCCAAATTGAAAACATTGTTAAACTTGTGTCTAAGTTGCTTATTTATAGTTTAATTGAGAAAATATTTTTGGATATTAAATTCAATTTTTTGATTACAAATGCTTGTTAAATTTTCAAAACACTTAAATTGTGATTTTCAACAGGGCAAAATTATAAAAACAAATCAATATTATATTCCACACTTTCCTTTTTAAACAAATGGTTACTAGTATGTTATGAAGAATTGAATTGATTATTAGTAAAATTACTGCTTATAATCGACTTTTTGTAATCGAAAATTGCAACAAGCGACTTGCCATATCTTGGTTCAATACTATGCACATTGCATTATATAATTCTGGTAGATGTTCTTTAAATTGGATTGGGGCTTCAAAGAAATGTTCAACACAAACTGCCCAAAATTCATGGATATTTGATTTTGCATAGTCTCTTAAAAATTTTGAACCTCCATTAATTTTCATTGAATCTAATACAGGTTTTGCAACCGCAAACCAATTCGAATATAAACCGCTCATTTTATTGGAATGAAAATAATCAAGAAAAAGAGCATGTGCCATTTCATGTAAACCCAAGTTTAACTTGTCGGTTGGTTCGGAATATCCCATTTGATAATCGGGCCAAGAAATTAACACTACGCCTGTTTTATAGATGGTAAGTCCTTTTAAATCGTGTTGGATAATCTCTGAATAAAAGTGTTTGGGGAATAAAACTATCCGATCGAATTTTGGAAATGTGAAAGCTGGAAGCCCCAAAGAAATTTGAGTCATGGTAGCAGCTAAAAGCAACATCATCTCCTTAGTAACCTCAAAATTATCGCGTCCTTTAAACCATTTGGATTTTAACAACACATTCAGCTTTCTTCTGAATTGTATTCTATCCGTATCTGATAACACATGATAAAAAGCAAAATGCTTCAACATGAGTTCATCCAATTCAAAATCATTTGGAATCGGATGATACTGATTAAATCCTTGGTATCTCCCTCTGAAAAAAAAGCGAATGAGGAAAACTATTTCTTTTCTTTTGAATAGAATCAAGAATAGGATTGTGCAAAGAAAGAGCAGAAATAGAATCTCCATTTCTGAGTATTGAATTATGCAGCAACTGCCTGATTAATTTGCGCAGGATTTTCTTCTTGCCCAAACTTTCGCATGGTACGAACGTGACTACCAATGGCTGTTAACATACTTGGAATATTGTGGTAAGGAACGCCGAATTGCTTACTAACTCGCTCCACAATGGGACTTAATGCCGGATAGTGAACATGACTGATTTTAGGAAAAAGGTGATGTTCTATTTGAAAATTCAATCCACCAACATACCAATTTACAATTTTGTTCTTAGTAGCAAAATTGGCGGTTGTACGCATTTGATGAACAGCCCAAGAATCTTCAATGGTCATGCGAACATCGGGTTGATGAGTAGCATCGGTAAATTCGGTTAATTCGATTACGTGTGCCAATTGAAAAACAAGCGAAAGTGTAATTCCTGTTACAACGCTCATAAACATAAAGCCTACGATGAACTTACTAAATCCTACAAGCATGATAGGAATAGCAAAATAAAAAATAACATACATCACTTTAGAAAACCAAAAAATTACATGCTCTTGCATGGGTATATTATTTATTGACGTAGTATGAATACTGCGTTTAAAATACTTATCGAAATCGGTGTACAGCGCCCAAAGAATATGTGAAATACCGTAAAAGAAGAACATATAATAATGCTGGTACTTGTGCACTGGCTTATATGCTTGTGAATAGCAATGTCTTAGCACAGGCGATTTGGCAATATCATCATCGAGTCCGTCAATGTTAGTATACGTATGATGAACAATGTTGTGTTTTATTTTCCAAATAAAGGCATTGGCTCCAAGAGCATTCATCGTAAGGCCCATGATGTAATTGATGCGTTTACTTTCAGAATAACTTCCATGATTTGCATCGTGCATTACATTAAATCCAATGGAAGCTATACATAATCCAAGAATGCCGCATATGAAAAGTGATAAAACAGCAGGCATTGCAATTGTTATCAAAGAAATGTAACAAGCAAGCGCTAACGGTATAAGTACGAATGATTTTAAATACAAACGCCAATCGCCAGTTTGCTTAATGTTGTTGCTTGCGAAATACTGTTTCACTTCAGCGTTAAGTGTTTCGGAGAAGGAATTGTTCTTATTATTGAAAACTACTTTTTTCAAATGAATCGTTTTTGATGGTTTAATGCAATGTGCATTTATAAAACAAATGTAATTGAAACGAACATGCCAAACCCACAAAAGTTCATTTTCTTGAAAATGTCACCTTTCATGCTTTAGCTCTTAATTAGCAAAAATAAAATTTCGCAATTTCTTTATGTTTGTACTTTAAATGAATCGACTAACTATGGAAATTTCAGATGACATTCTTTCCCGTATAAAACTCTTGCAAAAGAAATATAGCGCCATGGGACAGGACTTAAGTTCGTATCTCGATGGATTACTACATGCCGATTTTCTTACTTATTGGGATTATATTCATTTGGATACGTTGCTGAGTTTACAAACTCCACGAACTAGCTTTCCGGATGAAGAGATTTTCATCATGTACCATCAGATTACTGAGCTGTATTTTAAATTAAGTCTGCATGAGCTTAAACAAATTGCGAATCAAGAAAATCCAGATTTAGCATTCACTACAAAACGCATTCAACGGGTGAATCGCTACTTTATGAATTTAACGCATTCGTTCGAAGTCATGGTTGATGGTATGGAGCGCGAGCAGTTTCTTCAATTTCGAATGTCACTTTTGCCTGCATCAGGATTTCAAAGTGCACAGTATAGAATGATTGAAATTTTTGCAACTGATTTCATAAACCTTGTCGATAAAGACCATCGTTCCAAATTCGAAAACGGGGAACATACCATTGAAGAACAGTTCAATTATATTTATTGGCAGGCTGGGGCTACTGAACTAGCTACTGGCAAGAAAACCCTCACGCTCGATCAATTCGAAGAAAAATATTCTAAACAGTTAATCGATCTTGCCAAAAGCAATGTGGAAGGAAATCTACTCACGATTTATCTAAAATTAGAATCTTCGGGAGCCGATTTGGGAGAATTAAAAGCAGCTTTGCGTGGTCTCGATGTATTGGTAAATGTAAATTGGCCGCTTTCACATTACAAAAGTGCCGTACGTTATTTACAAAAAGATCCTGAAGATATTAAAGCAACTGGCGGTACCAACTGGCAGAAATATTTGCCTCCTCGTTTCCAAAAGCGGATTTTCTACCCATCTCTTTGGACGGAACAAGAAAAAAACGATTGGGGCAAAGCCTGGGTTGATGATGTATTAGGAAGGGAATAAAGTCTGATCATTGATAGTCATTTGATTAGTTTGAGGGTTGCGTATACCTGATTCCCACATGCAAATTATCATCACCTTAAATTAAGATACATTTGTACTAATACCAATTCATCATTAATCAATATGTCTACTTCGAGCTCATTTAAAAAGAAAAGACTTATACAAATTTCAATCGCAGCAATTTCGCTGGCAATGATTTATATAATTTTCTTTGGTAGTTCTAAAGGTAATCAAAATCCAGGGGCTGTTCTCTCAACTGCAGTAAATAAAGGTTTGTTCAATATCTCAGTTCAAACAACCGGAGAAATCAAGGCCAAAAACCAGAAAAATATTGATGCCCCTGGCGCAGAGATGCAGCAAGCAGGCTATGTGAGCACGCTACGAGATTTTTGGGTTACTTGGTATCAACTAAGAAGAACCACACTTTTTGATTTTGAAAAAAACAGTACACTTTTGCATACTGAAAATTAACCTCAAAACAACGCTTTAAACAATCATGGCATTACCCAATATTTTCTCAGCAGAAGTTACAGATCAAATCATTAGCAGAATTAACCAATTATCGGAAAATTCTAAACCTAACTGGGGGAAAATGAATGTTTCACAGATGTTAGCGCATTGCAATGTAGCGTATGAAATGTGTTTTGAAACCAATCATAACAAACCGGGTGCCGTAAAAAGATTCCTTTTGAAAGCCTTTTTAAAAAAGTTTGTCACCAGCGAATCGCCATACAAGCGAAACTCCCAAACGGCTCCTGAATTTCACATTACTTCGGAGAAAGAATTTCTAACCGAAAAAACAAGGTTGATTGGATATTTAAGAAAAACCGTTGAAGTGGGAGAAAATGGATTTCATAACAAAGAATCTCATTCATTTGGACCGCTTACTAAAACTGAATGGAACAATATGTTTTACAAACATTTGGATCATCATTTATCTCAGTTTAATGTTTAATTGGTATACCTGTTTTTAACTACCCAGTGAAATCAAGATTATTCGTCATATACAATGCCGTATAATGGATAGAAAGCGATCAGAAATTTGGGATTGATTTACATTTCGTTGTTGGCAGCTCTCAATAAATCAGGCTATTCAATGGAATCATATATAAGTTAATAGTAAGAATTTGAATTCCAAATTAGTATTTATACATTAGTTATTTAAAAGGAAAACGTTTTATTTAAAAA
>JBIPLZ010000092.1:0-7748 GCA_044369395.1 Flavobacteriales bacterium
TTTGATCCAACATAGAATTGGGTATAGGTATTACCAAAAAAGCAGAATTGAAACCCAATAGGAAAAGGCCCAAGTACAGTATCGTCAGGCATTGTCAATGAAGTGCCTGCTAGAACTGAAAATGGAGTAAACGGAATATCTGAAACGGCATACGATGTTGTTCCTGCAAATGCATTTGAAACATTCGAAGTCAAATTGACCGTCGTTCCCGCACAAACATTCATAGTTCCTGAAGGAGTGATTGTAACAGAGGGCGATTGTGCCAAGGCAATGTTTGCTGCAATCGGGAAAATTATGAGTAAAAGTCTAAACCATTTCATCGCTTAAGTTCTAGGCCCTATTTCTTTCAGGCTCGTTGACAAAGGAAAGGCGACTTTTAATGTTGATTTTTCACATGCGAAGTGTTCAATTACAGATGTAAGATGAATGTATACAAACTAGCAGAACATTTCGAAATACCAATTGAATATCAATCTATTATAAAATAATTCATTTACTAAATAGTGAATTTTGATTGTAAGAACGGATGGAACGATTGGATTTTTGATGATTTTTAAACGAATGAAGTTCAATTTTTAATTGACCACATTTTAGGGAGACGAATTATTATAAAAAATAATTTTGGATGATTGAGTTGAGAAATTTTATCGAAAGATCCGAATCTCAAAAAACGCAAATTGATTATTTCAATGGCGAGTCTTTTTCATTGAAAACATGATCAAATACAAGCTTATCGACCCAAGCAGGAAAGAACTTATTAAGCCAAAACGAAAGTAATGCCGTAGATGAAAGTATCATATATGATTTTCGTTTAACAACTGCTTTCATGAGTTTTTGCGCAACTTCATTGGCCGACATCGAATTCTCTTCATTTTTATGAGATTCGCCTTGCTCAGTTCCGTCGGCGGCAAGCATAGTATTTCGAATATTGGTCGCTACAAATCCAGGACGAGCAATCAATACATGCAAACCGGTATTTCTATTTTCAATACGAAGTGTTTCTAAAAATCCTTCCAATGCAAATTTGGTGGCAGAATAACCACTTCGTGTTGGCAAACCTTTATATCCTGCAACAGAGGACATGCCTACAATTGAACCTTTCGATTTCAACAAATGAGGCATCGCATATTTGGTGCAATACACCATGCCCCAAAAATTCACATTCATGAGCTGCCTCAAAACGTTTAAATCGACATCTTTAAAAAGAGCACGCATGGTAATTCCTGCATTGTTTATGAGTACATCGATGCAGCCAAATTTTTGAATTGTTAATTCAATAAGCAACTCACATTCAAGCTCATGAGTAACATCCATTTTAACTATAAGCAAGCGATTACCCGTAGGATCAAGTTCATTTTGCAGAGCTGTTAATGCTTCAAAATTTCTCGCGGCAGCAACAACTTGGCAACCGGCTCGAAAAAATACACGCGCGCATTCCAAACCAATTCCCGATGAAGCACCTGTTATTACAATTACAGCATTTGACTTCATTTGAAACTTGTATTTTTGACAAAAATAGTGGAGCGCATGAAGCTAATAGAGGTTATCGACAAAAAAACTGAAAAGGAATTCCATCAAGTATGCGAAATTATTTATCGAGCAGATGTTAATTACATTCCACATATTCGTCAAGACCTTGATAAAATTTTTGACAGATCCAAAAATAAACTATTTAAGCAAGGTGGCGAACTTATCCGTTGGATTTTAAAGGATACTTCTGATAATTTAATTGGAAGAGTTGCAGCGTTTATTCACCCCAAAACCTCCCAAAGCGGAAAGTACAAGATTGGCAGCATGGGTTTTTTTGAATGCATCAATAACCAAGAAGCAGCGTTTGTTCTTTTTGATGCATGTAAAAAGTGGCTTCAGGAAAGAAAAATGGAAGGTATGGAGGGGCCCGTAAATTTTGGAGAACGTGATCAGTTCTGGGGATTACTTGTTCAAAATTTCGATGCACAACCTAGCTATGGAATGAATTACAATCCTCCTTATTATCAAAGTTTCTTTGATGCTTATGGCTTCCAAAATTACTTCAATCAATATGTGTATTGGCGGAATTTGGACCTGCCTGTTCAGGATGTTTTTATCAAAAAATCGAATATCATTGGGCAAAATCCAGATTTCAGAGTGAGCAATATGCAAGGTGTTCCATTGGCTAAAATTGCGGAGTACTTTCTTGAAGTATATAATTCGGCTTGGGGCGGGCACGAAGGATTTAAAAACATGCGTTTAGAACAAGCAAAAGCGATTATAAATTCTATGAAGCTCATCATGGATCGGGACCTATTAATTTTTGCTTTTATAAAAGACGTTCCTGTAGGTTTTTATCTGAATATTCCGGAACTCAATGAATTCTTTCTGCATGTTAATGGAAACCTCAATTGGATTGGCAAACTTAAATTCTTCTATCACCTAAAATTCGCTAAGCGCAAAACCATGTTGGGGATTGTTTTTGGTGTTGCGCGCGAACATCAAGGAAAAGGGATTGAAGGAGCGATGATAAAATTTGCAGAAGATTACATTGTTTCAAAAAAACGATACACCGAAACGATAATCACATGGGTGGGCGATTTCAATCCAAAAATGCTTCGTGTTATCGAAAATTTAGGTACTGAACTTTATCGAACATTGGTTACTTATCGTATTTTCTTCGATTCTAGCATTAAATTTGAACGTCATCCAGTATTAGGAGAAAAATTACTTCGAGATGAAAGTACTGAAAATGAAATGAATGTGAAAAATAATTAAAATTAATCGTGTTTTTGCATCGTTTTATTTTGCTCAAACCGAAATCAACCTATATTTGCACCCGCTTTCAAGGTAAGCATGCTTCCTTCACAAAGCAGGAGATTCAGTAGCTCAGCTGGTAGAGCATTACACTTTTAATGTAGTGGCCCTGGGTTCGAATCCCAGCTGAATCACAAAACCCGATGTGAATTAATCACATCGGGTTTTTTTTATGAATTCCAACCTATTTCAATGTTCGATTTCATAAATTTACCACAAAATAACAGGAGGTATCCTGATCATGGATGAAAATCGTCGCCTCTCTTCCAAAGAGAAAGCCCTTCAAATAAATCTTGACCAACGCTTATATGGCTCCTTCGCTGAAATTGGAGCCGGTCAGGAAACAGCTGCTCATTTTTTCAAAGCAGGTGCAGCTTCTGGTACAATTGCAAAAACTATGTCGGCTTACGACATGCGATTTTCGGATGCTATTTATGGAGAAACAACACGATATGTTTGCGAAGATCGCCTCCAGCAGATGCTCCAAAAAGAATACGGATTACTTGGAAAAAGACTGGAGTTCAGAGAAGAAAAAACCTGCTTTTTCGCATTCGCTAATACTATCGAAACAACCAATTTTCATAAAACCAATCATGGTCATGGTTGGCTAGGTGTTCGTTTTCAATTAAATCCGCACACCGAACCAAACGAATGCGTGATTCATGTTGTTTTGCACGACCACGAAAATTCATGGCAACAAAGAGCAATCGGAATCATTGGTGTTAACTTATTATACAGTTGCTTTTATCATCATAACGACCCTGAAAAACTTACGAAAACGCTACTCGATGGAATTGTAAGCGGAACCGTTGAAATTGATATGATTCGTGTAAAAGGTCCCGATTTCAAACAAGTCGACAACCGTTTATTGAGTTTGAAATTGGTCAAAAATGGCTTAACAAAAACGGCAATGTTTGGATCAGATTCGTCTGTATTGCAACCATCCGAAGCACTTTATAAAAAAAATGCCTTGGTTATATCGGGACGTTTTAGGCCATTTACCCGGGCGCATGAGGATATGCTCGCCAAAGCAACGATCGATTTTGTTCAGGAAATTGGGCAAGAAAATCCATTCATCATTTTAAGTGAATTATCGCTCAATGCATTAATCGACACCAATGGAAATATTGATGATCAGGATTTCCTAGATCGTGCCAATATTTTATGTGCACTTGGACATACCGTAATGATTACCAACTTCCTAGATTATTGGTATTTAGTCCCTTATATGTCGAAGATTACTCGCAATCAACTTGTTGGTTTTGTTTTGAGTGTTCGAAACATCGAACGAATTTTCGATCCAAATCAATACACCAATTTACAAGGCGGCTTACTCGAAGCGTTGAGTATGTTGTTTGGGAGTAATGTAAAAGCTTACGCATATCCTGCATTAAGAGCCAATACGAATGAACTTATTACTATAAATACACTTCAAATAGATTCAAAATTCTCAGGCTTACTTCGTTATTTAATAGATAATTTCAAGCTCGAGGATGTTCAAAATATTGACGAGAGTGTTTTACATATCAATGCAGATGAAGTCCTTCATCAAATCCAAAACGGAGAATCCGGCTGGGAAGAAAGTGTTCCTAAACGTGTTGCTGAACTTATCAAAGTTAATCACCTCTTGAATTTTCCTGTTGGATCAAATTCTCAAAATAAAATATAACAAAACATGGGATTTGAAACATTTGGATTTTCACAAGAATTGCTCGATGGCCTTGATGCCATGAACTTCAGCGAGCCAACACCCATTCAGCAACAAGCCATCCCTGAAATATTAGCTGGAAAAGATTTAATTGCAAGTGCGCAAACAGGTACAGGAAAAACGGCGGCCTTCTTACTCCCAATTATAGAATCGAATTTAAAAAATAATACAGGGAAGATTGACACCCTTATTATTGTTCCAACGCGAGAATTGGGTTTGCAGATTGACCAACAATTAGAGGGTTTTGCATATTTTGTTCCCGTTAGCTCCATTGCAGTTTATGGTGGTGGAGACGGGAAAGAATTCGAAGTTCAGAAACGAGCACTTCGAGAAGGGACTGACATTGTTATTGCCACTCCTGGAAAACTTCTGTCGCACCTCAACATGGGCTATGTTGATATGAAAAACCTCAAACATCTTATCCTCGATGAAGTGGATAGAATGCTCGACATGGGTTTTATTGAAGACATTCAACGCATCCTTACGTTCCTTCCAGAACATCGGCAGACCTTGTTTTTCTCCGCAACCATGCCTCCTAAAATTAGGCAACTCGCAGTAAAGCTCCTTAAAAATCCAGTTCAGATAAACATTTCAATCTCCAAACCAGCAGCTGGAATTAAACAAGGTGCTTACTCGGTTTATGATACGCAGAAGCTGCAATTATTAAAAACTATTTTCGAAGGACGGGATTTAAAAAGCGCGATTTTATTTGCAGGAACAAAACAGAAAGTCAAAGAAGTTGAACGCGAATTACGAAAAATGGGTCTGAATGTTGGGGCTATTCATTCCGACTTGGAACAAGCGCAACGTGAAGAGGTGCTGTTAGGATTTCGTAATAAAAACATAACCATTCTCGTTGCAACAGATGTGGTTTCAAGAGGAATTGATGTACAAGGAATTGAGCTGGTTGTGAACTATGATGTACCGGCAGATCCTGAAGATTATGTCCATCGTATTGGACGAACGGCTCGTGCCGAAACAAAAGGGGAAGCAGTTACTTTAATAAATCCTCTTGACCAAAGAAAGTTTAGTCGCATCGAAGAAATGATTGAAACTGTTGTCGAGAAATACACGCTACCCGATAATTTCGAAGCGGGACCTGTGTATGACCCGATGAAGAACAAGGAAGATTCGAAAGGAAAAAGCCGCCGATCTAAAGGAAAATCGCAACCTACAGCTGCAAGCAAAACGGCTCGTCCAGTAAGCAAAGTAAATTATAACCAAGAAAAGAGGCCTGTGGCTTCGAAAGCAGAAAGCGCATCCAATAAAAACGCACACATTGTGAAACGTGAAGATTGGAAAAAGCCTGAATAGTTTGTTTTTAATTTACCTATTCAAAATCGACTTCTCCTGCACCAAGTCTAATTAACTCAGGAACATTTCCAGTACAATCGATAATGGTTGAAGGCACCAAAGCTCCGTAACCGCCATCAATTACTGCATCCACTAAATCCTTATAGCGTTCGTGAATCAATTCGGGATCGGTGGTATATTCCAAGATATCGTCTTCATCATGCACTGAACTCGAGATAATTGGACTGCCTAATTCAGTTACAATTGATCGACAAATGTTATTATCGGGAATGCGAATACCGATTGTTCGTTTGTTGTTTTTAAAGAGTTTCGGAACACTATTGTTTGCATTCAAAATGAATGTGTATGGCCCAGGAAGGCAAGTCTTCATGAGCTTGTAAACAGGCGTATCAACCGCACGAGCATATTCTGTAATATGACGCAAATCGTCAAACACAAAAGAGAAATCGGCTTTCTCGGGCTGAATGCCCTTTAATTGGGCAACACGCTCAACAGCTTTCGATTTGTGGATCTCACAACCAAACGCATAAACACCATCTGTTGGATAAATAATCACTCCTCCATTCTGTAAAATATCGACAACTTTTTTCAATTGTCGGGGATCTGGGGTAACAGGATGGATGCGAATGATCATTACATAGACGTTTTTTTAAAGTCGGCAAGGAATTTCTCTAATCCAATGTCTGTTAATGGATGTTTCAATAAATCCGTAATAACATTTAAAGGACAAGTAACCACATCGGCTCCGGCTTCTGCGCATTCAATTAGATGCATTGTATGGCGAATGGAAGCAGCTAAAATTTGTGATTCAAAACCATAATTATCGTAAATCAAACGGATTTGTTGAATCAGCCCTACTCCATTTGTAGAAATATCATCTAAGCGACCAATAAATGGGGAAATGTATGTTGCTCCTGCTTTAGCTGCAAGTAAAGCTTGTCCGGCAGAAAAAATCAAAGTGCAATTCGTACGGATTCCTTTTTGTGAGAAATACTTAATCGCTTTCACACCATCGCGAATCATTGGAACTTTCACTACAATTTGTGGATGAAGCGCTGCCAAGTTTTCTCCTTCATGGATGATTCCCGCATAGTCGGTTGCGATTACTTCAGCACTCACATCGCCATCCACAATTTCGCAAATATCAACATAGTGTTTTAAAATATTGTCGGCACCTTTAATACCTTCCTTCGCCATCAAGCTTGGATTTGTAGTTACACCGTCAAGAACACCTAAATCTTGAGCATCACGAATTTGATCAAGGTTGGCTGTATCGATAAAGAATTTCATTGATATTGATTTTTGAGTTGCAAAAGTAGTTTAATTGAGTCGAAATTGAGTGGTATTCATGATTGAAAAATTCATAATTTTCGGCGTGAATTTGAATCGAGAAGAAGTTCCAAAACCCTTTTCACGACAAACCAAGGAAATGGCAAAACCCAAAGACCGTATCAACGTTGTGTATTCTACCAATCCCGATTTCAAATATGAATCGAATGAGGATTTGGAATTGGACACACTACCTCCTCAACAACAACAACTTAAAATAATGCTTGATAAAAAAGCACGGGCGGGAAAACAGGTAACCTTAATCTCTGGATTTATTGGCAAACAGGATGACCTTGAAGCCTTATCGAAGTCATTAAAGAACTTATGTGGTTCGGGGGGAAGTGCAAAAGATGGAGAAATATTAATTCAAGGCGACCATCGCGATAAAATTTTGAATCACCTCATTTCCAAAAACTACAAAGCCAAAAAAGCGGGTGGTTAATGAATGTCCATTCCCGTTAGTCGCGAATATAGATTCTCATACATGGGAAGAATTTGTTTGATATCGAACTTTGCAGCTTGAATTCTCGCTTGATTTTTAAATTGCTGCATGCGTTCATCGTCTTTCAAAAGAGAAAGGGCATTCATCGCCATATCATCTACATCACCA
>JBIPLZ010000093.1:0-7728 GCA_044369395.1 Flavobacteriales bacterium
ACAATTGTCTGAAATGACTTCCGAAAGCAGGTTTTCGCTAGTAACGCAAATTTCGATGCGCATGGATGTTGTTCCTACAGATAATATTTTGGCAGAAAGGCTCACCAAATCACCAATTTTCATGGGAGAGGTAAAATTGATATTGTCAACAAACTTGGTTACGGCATACCCTTTCGAATATTTTACGGCCAATGCATATCCAATTTGATCCATCCATTTCATGACTTCTCCGCCGTGAACATGCCCGCCAAAGTTGACATCTTTGGGTTCAGCCAAAAAACTCATGGTTAATTCTGTAGTCATAAGAAATCAATTACATGAAATAGAAATTCAAATTATTGGGCAACATTCCATTTTATTTGAAATTCCAGCTCGTTTTCGCCTTCGCTCCTTTCGTGTTCTATGCTAAACTCAGCTGAATCGGGAATGTATATTGCTTCACCAGCAACAGAAATACGGAAGTTCTCATTTCGTTCGATACAGTCGGCCAATCGTCTCAATTTGCTAACAAACTCTTCCTTTGGGTAACTCTTTTGTATGTCTCTATTTTCCATCGTTCTTTTTATTAAATTTTAGATGCAAGTATAACTAAAGTATCCAATAACTACACATGCAATCCTTAATCATCCTAAGATTGATTTGTAATTGAAATTGAATGATTTTTTATTCATTAATTAGCTATTGTCTTGATTTCCTTGTACCAATCTGGAGCAAGATTCAAGTAAATGTCACCATAAATTAAGTTATCTCGAAATTCATAAATTAAATCATACACCTCATCACCATCCCACACTTTATCGCCATCCTCATCCTTTATCATTTTCATTCCTTTGTCCTTAGCCAACTTTACAAAATATGGAACATCATCAAAATAATAAGGATTCTCCCAATCTGATATAGTAGATTTTTCAAATTTTGTTTCCCCATTTGTGAAAGCACAAAACGATAATTCCCAAAATTTACAATCAAGAAAAACGATTTTAAAATCAGATTTCGAATGTTTAGCCAATTCTTTGAATATATCTTGGTTCAAGCTCATCTCATTTTCAACTTCTTCAAGTAAGTAGTTCATGATTAGTTTACCATTTGCCTCTGAATAGTAAAAAAAAGATTTATCATCTGAAGTAATATCAGCAAAGCTTTGAATGGATTCAGAAATAGTCAAAATTTTATCGGTAAAGCTATTCATTAGGTATTTACTCATCAAAGTTTTCAATTCAGAAAATTTCAAGTCTAATAAAATTTCATTTTTATCCTGAGTATTATTTACTGAAACACTAACAGAAGTATCTGTTTCTTCTGAATTAACATCAAGTATGAAACTCATAAATTCTTTTTGAGTAAGGATTTTTACAGATCCTAAGGCTTTTGCCTTTTCGAGTTTACTCCCAGCATCTTCTCCAACTACGAGGTAATTTAATTAAGCACTCACTCCTGAAAGTACTTTGCCGCCATTTGCTTCTACTATTGCCTCTGCTATATCACGGGTGAATTCTGTTAGTTTTCCAGTGAATAAGAATGTTTGGTCTTGAATGTTTGATTTTGTTGCCATTATTTTTTTATTTGCAATATTAGTGATTTAACAATTCCTCTAATTCTTTCCATTGAGCATCGAATTTCATTCAAGTAAAAAGGGGTTGAAACCAAGCATGTTGATGTTTCTCTATGCACTCGCATTCCCGCATTTGAAAGATAGCCTGGCTCTCCCCATTAGCTCGGTTTCTTGCTGTTAGGGCATACCACAAATCCCATTCAGTTGAGGACAATTCAGCTCCAAGAATAATTATTGGATTGTTTACAAGACTTTGATACCAAGTGCGGATCTCTGGCTTATTTTCTGTTTCTTTTTTTTCTTGAATATGTTTATCTCGCAAACTCATTGTGTTTTTAACAAGTTGCGCATAACGATGTAAACCAAGGACAATGCTCTTATTGTTTTCAATTACTCCATGGGGATGCCAAAATCGAATGGATCCTTTTCCTGAAATTTTAATTTCTTCATATCGCGTTGATAAATAGGAATACGATTGTTTAGAAAAAGTCTTACGCCCCTTTGCAGTTTTTGAAAAACTTGAAATGTTGAAATACTTATGTTTTTTCGAATTATTGCTTAAAAGCCTTTCAGGAATTTGATCGAAATTCAATGAAACAACGTCCGAAATTTTATCTGAGGTAAAAATGCCCATGCTGTAACAATGAGGGTATTCATTTAATGCCTTTTCTTGCTCTTTTTCAATGATATCTTGGATACGTTTAATAAGTCTTTGTTCTGTTTTATAAGAATCTTCATTTGCATTTTTCTCAGATTCAATAATTTTTTCAAAATCAAGATGGTACTCCCGGGTTAATTTAGCCTCCGGCTTGAGGGTTTTGAGCAATAAATCCCATGAGCTAAGCACGGTATTGCATTGCAATGCTTGCCGATGATAACCTGCGCCTAAAATTATTGTGAATTTAACATTAGGTGTGCTTAGCAATTTTTGGAATTCGGGATTTACTGACATTGATTGAAGATTTATGTAATATTTTGGTTTTAAATTTTGTAATTTCAATGATTGATTTTTTATTATTAGCCAATAATAATTTTATAAGAATTATGACTTTGATATTTTTTGAAGCAATTGGATATGTTCTAGAGTATAATAAGGTTTCAAATTTTTTAAACTAATGTTAAATTTTTTCATTTTTTTTCAAACGCTGTTGTAATTCATCTTCTATGTTTAAAAGAGCACAAAGTGATTCAATATGGGTATTTGATTCTTTCGTTCTAATGTCATCAATTCCAAAATATTTTAATCGAATATCATAAGATTTTTGAAAAAACTCCAACGCCTTTTGATGTTCTCCTTTTTTTTCTAGAACATAACCGATATTAAAATTAGAAGTGGCGAAGTCAGGATGCTGGTCGCCTAATAATTGGAATCTAATATCTAAACTTTTATTATAAAACTCTAAAGCCTTGTCATAATGCCCTTTGCTCTGCCAAATGCGACCTAAATTATTATATGTATCGCCAACATAAGGATGTTTCTCTCCAAATGCTTTTAAATCTATTTCAAGGGTTTTATTCAAAAATTCCAATGCCTTATCGTAATCGCCTATATTGTCCCATACATAACCAATATTATTGTATGCTGAACTTATATCCTCATGTTCATCACCTAATGTTCTTAAAAGAATATCAAGGCTTTTTTGATAAAATATTAAGGCTTTGTTAAATTCCTCCCTACAATTCAAAACAACACCAATACTATTATAAGACCTAGCTGTTGAAGGATGCTCTTCTCCCAATATTTTCAGTCGAATATCCAGACTTTTTTGTGTGAATTCTAGCGCCTGGTCATATAATCCTTTGCTTTTCCAAGCTAAACCGATATTGTTATACATTGTTGCTAATGCCACTGATTCTAAATCAGTTGTTAATAAATAGATATCAATTGATTTATGATATAATTCCAATGCCTTATCGTAATCTCCTCTAATGTCGAAAACTCCACCAATGGCTGAATATAAACTCGCCACCTCAGGATTATTGATACCTAAGGTGTTCAATTGAATATTTAAGCATTTCTGATAGAACTCATGAGCTTTATCAAAACGAGCAAATCGTTTTTCACATTTGCCCAATCTAAATAGCAAATCGACATTTTCTTTTAAAAAGGATGTCTCTGCATCAATTTTCGTAAAATGATACCGAGCTTTCTCATCATCTATTTCAAGAATAGCAATAAGTCCAAGTTCCGTATCGTATTTACTCTTAAACTCAATGAGCTCAATGGTATTATTCAAAAGTTCTTTTCTTAAAACTTGAAGTTGCAATTCATCAAGCATTTTATTTAGTTTCAAAAGTGCCTGCCAATCGTTTTCGGTAGTATCCTCCAATAATTTACTGAGCGTATCCTCCACTCCAAAAGCCTTTAGATAATGTAGTAATGGACGAATAGAAATTTCTAGCTTATCCCCTCCTAAATCAATTAAGTCTGTAACTAGACCAAGTTCGCCCCGCATGGCTTCTTCGCACAAAAAGGCCTCAAGACCCGCTTTCTGCAGTTTACGACCTTGTAAAAAGATTTCATCTATCAATTCAATAGAAATATCCTTCGAGCGATTTTGAAGTTGTTTTCCGAAGATGAACAATAACGCCCCTTCCACCGTAAATGCCACACAGACATTCAAATCTTTTACATAGCGGCTTATCCAACCGTTGTTCTTTAGCCGCGGATAGGGTGCATTGATGCGATCGTCTGTAAAATAGGGTTTTAGATTTTCATTCTTCAACACATCGTCGAGTAACAATTCATTTTCTCCTTTTTCCCATATGGCATCAGCTAGCAGTCTGAAAAACTCTTGCTCTGAATCTATGAACGTGGCGAGCCAATCGGCCCAGATGTTTAAGTGCTTATTGCCCTTTTTAGGCAGGGCTTTGTTGTGGTATGTTTCCAAAAACAAACGCAAGACCAAGGGGTTGCTAATGTAGTTGTATAAGGCACGGTCAAATGTGGCCAAATCGTCGAACGCAAATTGCGGTTTGAATTTGTTTTTGTCCTTTTGCACATAGGCATCCCAAGCATTTTTCATCTCGGTCATGTTCAATGCGGTTAGCCAATGGGTGTATGCGCTAAGCCCCTGTTCATGGTCTTTATTTTCTCCGTAAACCAAATTCTCGTCGCTTTCAGCAAGCGTATAACGTTCAATATCAGCTTTGCTGTTGGCGCGGCTGGTTATAACAAACTTTAAACTACCGGGCTCAAACATTTTACTGATGTCCAACACTTCTTGCCAAAGAGCTTCGGCTTGCGCTGCTTCATTTAGGCCATCAATCAATACCATGGTGGGCGATGCTTGTGTGCCTGCTATGTGTTTATATGATGAAAAATTTTCTGTTGCATCGATGTTGAGCAAATAGGCCAATTGTTCGCGCAGTGTTTGCTTTTCCATCCTACCCGCACGAATCAGTAATGTGGGTATTTCACGCTCGGTGTATTGCTTCTGCATTTCCACAAGCAAATTGGTTTTCCCACTTCCGGCTTCGGCGGCTATGAAGAAAATACTCATGCGTGCACCAATCCATTCGCGGAGTTTTATTTCCATGTCTTCGCAGTGCACATAAACCCCGGGAATTACCTTTTTTTCTGCAATGAGTGTGTCGAGAATGAGCTTGTTCTCATCGGCTACACGTGCCATGAAAATCTCTTTGCTAAACTCATAAGGTGCATAGGGTTTTTCTTTTTGCTTATCGCGCAAAAGCAGATTCAATTTTTCAAGTATTTTCCCCGAAGATTGCTTTTCGGTGCCCTCTGGACTAAAAAACTTGATGGTTTTGCCCGTATACGATTCGTAAGTCAGAATCTGTTCTTTGTCTTCCTTGGCAAGCGAAACCTCACCAGGCACAACGAAGAATGGGAGAATATCCATTCGATCTCCCAGAGGATTTTCTAACCAAACTTGAGAAGATGTTTGTGCACCTTTTTCGATGGTACTAATATCGGCCGATTGCATTTTGTAGGTCTCTCCGTACTCGTGTTTGAACATTGTATACTGCGAGGCGAATTGCATTTGCTCAAGCAAAGTGCGAAACAGAGGAAAGTATTCATCCCATAATTGTCGCGCCGCTTTTTCATCGAGTGTAAGTCCGTGACCCAGATAGCGATTGCGGAAGTTGATCAACATACCTATGGCTGTGGCTTCCTGCTTTTTCAATTGCACATCGCCGTTACTATCGATGTATTCGATTTCGCCTTTGTAAAGTTTTCGTTTTTTACCTGTTTCAACTGCTTCGTAATAGCTTACCAACTCAGCACAGAAAAATGTATGCTGCTGTTCTTTGAGAAACTTTAGAGTCTCTCGGATGTATTGATTCCAAGAACCAAACGATGGCTCTGCAAGTGCTTGCTGAAAAAGAGCCACCATTTTCTTATCCTTCAAATTGCTATGAAAGAATTCAGATGCCGAGAGCAATCCAAGGTATTTCAGGTAATTCAAAAAGGTGTCTTTAAGGAGGTTTACCTTGGTCCACATGTGCTTTTCAGCCAACGTGCGTCGCAGCGGGTAAGCAATAACGTAAGGTAAAGAGGCGATGAGGGTTTCATCGTCTGCGCTTATCGCTGGTTCTTCCTCCTGCTTTACCAATAATGATTGGCAAACTGGGCAATTCATAGCAACAGGAAAACTGGCTTTTGAAAGTGCAATAGCGCAGGAAGGGTTTGTGCAAATGAAATTCATAATATTAACTACAAATTGGAAAATACAAACTTAACAATTAGAAGAAAGAATATTATTAGGTAGTTTATTTGATGTGAAAATTTGCTTTTAAGATCAAGTGTTATAATATTTACCACTATCAAATTTCTACAACAGCTATGAAATCAATAGACAAACTTGCCAACGCAATCGCATTTATTCTACAAGTTATTATTGTGGGTTTAGTACTTGCATATTTAAGACACTCTTTCCGCTGGTTATACTACCCATTAAAGTGGATAACAACTATAATCATGTCTTTTATGCTCGGCGCATTTGGACTGGTTGTATTTAAGCTAACAACCGATTTACTATTTGGCACTGGGGCTTCATCAGAGGGATTTAGCGACCTTATGAATTTTATGGGATCACAAAATCACTTTTTAGAAGCTTCAACGTATTTCATACTCGCATTGTTGATAGTTGGTTCTTTTGTAGGGAGTTTTATTGACACTGTTATTTACACTATTGAACTTACAATTTATGGCGGATCGGTGATGAGATATGACCCGGTATTAAAAGATACTGTCACGACAACTTCACCTGTTTGGAATCCAACTAAATGGCAAAGTTTCGCATGGAATTTATATGGATTTGGAATAATTATTTTCTTGTGGTTTAGACTGGCAACTAGAAATTGAGTTAAAGTTTTATTGAAACACTCTTAAATTTATTCAATAGATGAATATATGTAAACTTATTTTTAAATCTAAAGATTCCCAAACATATTAGTCAATTGGACTAAAAATGATGTTACATAATTATTTCCCGTCAATACAGAACATCAAATACTTACTTCAATTAAATATCGTTGATAGTAATCATCTTTAAAAATAATGTGTAATTTTCGTCGGTATAAAAAAGAGTCTCTTACAAAATAATGAATGGATTAGTCAATAATAAAGAATAAACATCTAGTTCTACTCAAACAAAAAAGGTCATAACTGAAATCCCAATCAATAACTAAAATTAAAAGCTAGAAACCATGAGAAAATTATTTTTTATTGCACTCATTATCTTCGTTGGTAATTTTGCGAAAGCACAGACAAACAAAGGCTTGTGTAAAGTAGAAGTGAATGATATATCAAAAGTTACTGGCTTTGGATATTTGGGTGGATACACTGTTGAGTTTAAGAATAACTCCAAAAAAACGGTAGATGGAATTTATTGGAATGTGTATTTTTACAATAACGCCGATGACCTTGTATTTGAAGACAAATCTTCATTCAATTCAACTAGCACTGTAGACCCAATAGCCACCGGATTTACAAAAACACTTGTTCGAACTCAAAGTGTTAAAGGAGCATCTAAAGTGTTTATTAAAATAACAAAAGTCCATTTTTCGGATGGAACGAGTTGCAAATAATTATTTTTATTGGAGATGTATAATGAGAACTTCCTTATTATTAAATATTCTTTAAAAATAATTGCTCATGAATTTTTCAGAATTGACAACCCAATTTTACGGTAATAATAATTTGTTAACGC
>JBIPLZ010000094.1:0-7717 GCA_044369395.1 Flavobacteriales bacterium
CTCTTTTAGGTTTTTCGTTATTTTAATTTCTTGTCGAACCAAATCAATATTGGCAATTTTATCATAAGCTGTTGGATAGGGAACACCTAAGCTCATCATTACCCGAATTTTTGCTGGGGTGCTTGCTGTGTCCAAATCATCTTCTAACAACCATGGATATTGAGGCATGATGGAACCTGGCGACATGGTTCGTGGATCGTCCATATGATTGTAATGCCAACTGTCAGGATATTTTCCTCCCTCGCGCATCAAGTCAGGTCCCGTTCTGCGAGATCCCCATTGGAAGGGATGGTCATATACAAATTCGCCTGCTTTTGAATATTCACCGTAACGTTCGGTTTCGAAACGAAATGGACGAATCATTTGACTGTGGCAAGTGTAACAGCCTTCCCGAATATAGATGTCGCGGCCTTGAAGTTCGAGCGGAGTGTAAGGCTGAACAGAAGCTATTGTTGGGATATTGCTTTTTATAAGAAAGGTTGGAATCATTTCGACCATTCCTCCAATAAGGATGACAGCCAAACTCAACAATAACATTTGAAATGGTCGACGCTCAATAACTCGGTGCCAATGTTCTCCAGTTTGATGAGTAGGAGTTCTTCCGGATGGTAACGCGGCTGCTTCCACCTGCTCATTGGGGATGAATTTTCCAGCAAGCGCAGTCTTCCATAAATTGTAAATCATCACGCAAAAACCAATTAAGTACATGGTACCTCCAATGGAACGAAGAGCATACATCGGGATAATTTGCGTGACAGTTTCCAAGAAGTTTGGATAGAGAAGAAAGCCATCGGCAGTAAACTCACGCCACATCTCGAACTGAGTTAATCCGGCAAAATAGAGCGGGATTGCATAAAACATAATGCCCAATGTGGAAATCCAAAAGTGGAAATTGGCGAGCTTTTTAGAATACAGTTCTTTGCCATAAAAACGCGGAAACAACCAGTAAAGCATTCCAAAAGTCAACATCCCATTCCATCCAAGTGCTCCAATATGCACATGGGCAATAATCCAATCGGTGAAGTGAGCAATGGCATTTACGTTTTTAAGCGATAACATCGGACCTTCAAACGTCGACATCCCATAAGCCGTGATTGCCACAACCATGAATTTGAGAACAATGTCTTCGCGAACTTTGTCCCAGGCGCCTCGAAGAGTAAGCAATCCGTTAATCATTCCACCCCAACTAGGAGCAATGAGCATAAAAGAAAACACAACACCAAGCGACTGCGCCCAATCTGGAAGTGCTGTATATAAAAGGTGATGCGGACCAGCCCAGATGTATAAGAAAATGAGTGCCCAAAAGTGAATGATGGAGAGTCGATACGAATACACCGGACGACCAGCCGCCTTCGGAACAAAATAATACATCAAACCCAAATAGGGAGTAGTTAGGAAAAATGCTACTGCATTGTGCCCATACCACCATTGAACAAGCGCATCTTGCACACCTGCATAGGCACTATAACTTTTAAAAAGACTTACTGGTAATTCAATGGAATTAACAATATGTAAAACGGCAACAGTAACAAATGTGGCGATGTAAAACCAAATGGCTACATACAAATGCTGAACACGGCGTTTAACAATTGTGCCGAACATGTTTATTCCAAAAACCACCCATATCAAGGTAATTGCAATGTCGATTGGCCATTCCAACTCAGCGTATTCTTTCCCTGATGTAATTCCCAGTGGAAGTGTAATAGCAGCTGCCAAGATGATGAGTTGCCATCCCCAAAAGTGAATGTTACTCAACATATCATTGAACATTCGTGCTTTTAAAAGCCGTTGTAACGAATAATATACTCCGGCAAAAATCCCATTTCCAACGAATGCAAAAATAACTGCGTTGGTATGAAGCGGACGAATTCGACCAAAGCTCGTATAAGGCAAACCCAAATTTAAACTTGGGAAAACGAGTTCTAGTGCTATATATAAGCCAACTAGCATTCCAATTAATCCAAAAATAATGGATGCAATAGCAAAGTTTCGTGGGGTTTTGTTGTCGTATTGAAAGGTTTCTAATTCCATGTATGAGTTCACGATTTAAATTCTGGTTGGGTTGGGGGATCCTGATTTACAATTGAGTCGTCGAAAAGCATGCGCACTGAAGGCGTATAATCGTCATCGAATTGACCTCTCTTCACTGACCATAAAAAGGCAAGTAGAAAAAACAAAGCGATGCTGATACTAAAAAAAAGAAGAAGAAATAGTGCGCTCATGCTCAGTTCAATTGAATGGAAAAGAGTAAAGCCAAAAGTATATTCGAGAAATTGTAGGTTAAATGATGTACATCAATTCAAAATATGATTTTCATCATTTTTTAATGCTCAGAGATTTCTCTTGCGAGCTATGATTGTAGAGCTTAACATGGCAAGAGATACAATGCTTATAGAAGTAAGTGGCATTAATATAGCCGCAATGATTGGTTCTAACTCGCCTCGAACAGCAAACCACAAACCGACGATATTATATAAAATAGAGATTCCAAAACTAAAGGCGATAACACGTTTTCCTGTTCGACAAAAATCCAAAAGGGTATTGAGTTTTTGGAAAATAGAACCATCAATGATTGCATCGCAAGCAGGTGAAAAATTATTCAAGTTGTCGGAAACAGCGATACCTACATTGCTTTGTTGAAGCGCTCCCGCATCGTTTAAACCATCGCCTACCATCAAAACATTTAATCCTTGGGCCTGGAGGTTTTGAATAAAATCAAGTTTGTCGATGGGACTCTGTTTAAAATACATGTTATCCTGATCGAACCAATTACTTAATTGAAATCGGTCTGCATCATGGTCTCCACTTAAAAGATAGAGTTTGTATTTCTTTCGGAGATTTAAAAATAATGTGGAGAGATCTTCCCTGTATTGATGTTTGAGTGAGTAGAAACCACAATCTTCCCCATCAATAGTTAAATAAATTCGTGTTGTATTTGCAGCTTCTTGAAATTTCGATTGTGAAGTGAAATCGGATGATCCCAATTGAATAGACATTCCATCCACAACACCTTGGATTCCCTTACCTGGAAACTCTTTAAAATCGACAACCTTTCGTTTGAAATTTCCCTTATAAATTTCGGATAGATTTCGACTTAGCGGATGCGTAGATTGAAGACTTAGCGAATAAATAGCTTCAATTTCAGATTTAGATAGATGTCTTCCTTTGTAAACAAGTTCGGCATTTCGGCTATAGGTAATCGTCCCTGTTTTATCAAAAACTAATACATCAGCACGAATCAATTTATCAATAACGAAAGCATTTTTGAGGAAGAATCCATTTGCCCCAAGTATGCGCAAAACATTACCATTGGTAAAGGTTGAGGCTAAGAGTAAAATACAAGGGCAAGCAACAATGAGAATTGTCGTAACAGCATTCATCATGCGGTTTATGTCGCCTATGTAAATCCAGTATGAAGCGCTAGCTAGTGCAATAAAGAAAATACCTAAAGTGAAATATTGATTAATCGTGTTCTCTAATGAAGCCTTTTGTTTTTCTGCATCATCTTTTCGAAATGCCGGATTATTCCATAGTTGAGTAAGATAACTTTGATCGACGGTTTTGACTACCTCCAACTGAATGCTCGAACCCGATTGGCGACCACCTGCATAAACAACGTCGCCTATTTTTTGGGCCAAAGGATTTGCTTCACCTGTAACAAAACTATAATCGATATTGGCATCACCCTGAATAATGATGGAATCGGCAGGAATAATTTCCTGATTGCGAATTTCAATCCGCATTCCTTTTTTAAGCTTGCTTGCTAAAACTTGCTCTTCTCCCTTTTCTGTAAAAACCTTAATTGCAATGGGGAAATAGGATTTATAATCGCGATCGAATGCTAGTGTTTCGAAGGTCCTGTTTTGAAATGCTCTTCCAATAAGCATGAAAAATACAATACCCGACATTGAATCGAGGTAGCCCGGCCCAGTGCCGCTAACAATTTCATAAACGCTTCTCAGAAATGTCATTAAAATAGCAGCTGCAATTGGCAAATCGATATTTAGATGCTTTGCTCGTAAAGCACCAAGTGCAGAGATGAAAAAGTCACGGGCCGCAAATAGTAAAACAGGAAGAGCAAGCCCAAGATTCAACCAACTGAATGTTTTCTGCAATGCTGTTTGCCCCGCCAGTTCTCCAATTGAAAAGTATTCGGGGAAGCTCAACATCATGATGTTCCCAAAGCAAAAACCGGCAACCCCAATTTTATACCATGCCGACTTGTCGCTTTTTGGGGTTTTGTTTTCATCGATATCGTTCAGATTAAACTGGGGTTTATAACCAATCATTGCCAATCTTTCGGCAATCGTACTCAAGAGAACCTCTTTCTCTTTAAATATGACAGTAACCTCGCGTTTGGGGAAATTTACCGATGAACTTAAAATCCCGGATTCAATTTTTTGAAGATTTTCAAGAAGCCAAATACAGGAGCTACAGTGAATAGTTGGAACAAAGAAGGTAATATGCGCTTGGTCACCATCCGAAAAATGAATCAGTTTGCTGCGCAGTTCATCTTGGTTTAAAAAATCAAATGATCCCTGAAACTGAATTTGTTCCGGCGAAATGCCTGCCGATTGGTTAAATGAATAATAACTACAAAGATTGTTCTCGTTTAAAATTTCGAAAACCAATCGACATCCATCACAACAAAAGATTTTATCGCCGATTTTTTCATTGCTATTTACGCATTTCTCACCGCAATGATAACAATATAACTCTGACTTCTGGCTAATTCTATGGCTGCTTAAAATCATGATTCAGAGGGCATTAATCGTCATTGCTTTTATTTACATTTCCAATCATTGCCATGCTACTTAGCTCCAGAACTTCTAACTCAAGCGCCAATAGTTTTGGGAATAATGAGTCTTTTTCCCTGTTTAGATTATTGGTGCATTCTTCAATAAATTCTTTCAATTCAACAAAACATAACTTGAGTAGTTCGTCTGCAATTAGAGGCGCTTTGAAATTTTTGGTAAGGCCTTTCAGAGAATGCATAAGAGCTTCAACATGCGAATGCTCTTCTTTTATGCCTCGAATGCTACTTTCTAATAATTTAACATTCAGAAATCGTATTGGATTAGGTTGCACTTTAATGTCCAATAGCTTTCTAATAAATGGAAATAGGCTTTCTTCTTCTTGAGAAATTAAGCGACTTATTTTAAGATCTATTTGTTCAAGCAATGAAATTAAATCTCGGATTTCAGCAGCAATATCTGGGTTGCTAACATAAGCTGATTTGAAATTCCGAATCATTAAATTGAGCATCGCCTTTGAAAAAGCATGATGCCGTCCCTCAATGAAATCGAGTAAATCTGCTTCCCGAATGGCATTAAAATTAATATGTTCAAAATGATCCATAGATAAAACCTCTAGTTTTCAAAGGTTTCTCTATTTCGAAGAATAAAATATGATGTGGCTTAGCCTTTCACATGATATATATCATTAAAAAAGCCGCCTCAGATTTTACATCCAAGGCGGCTTTATAGAAATAAGAAAAAATTTTATTGAATCACAAGGCGATGCACAGAGTTTGATTTTTCATTAGCAACGCGAAGCAAATAAATTCCTGCAGGAACTTCGTCGATTCCGAACGTTCCAGATTGCGAAATGGTTTGATTCTTAATGATACGACCTGCTGCATCCATCAATGTTAAGTTGTTGCTGGAGAATTCGGTTGTAACACTAATAAATTTATCAGCTGGATTTGGATAAATACCTACGAATGCATTCATGTTTTCAGAAATAGATGTAGAATTATCTACTACAACATTTACAGCACGAACATCACTAGAGCAATAAGCGGGAGCTTCTTCCACTTGAATATTGTAGTAATAGAAATAATACTGATTTCCGAATTGATTGCTTGTAATCGAAACCAAATCACCAATTAAATATGGATAAACGATTAGTCCGCCATTATTCTCACGTTGTAAACGTGGGCTGTTTTGTCCAAGTAATGTTTGATTAAAAGAAGCATCTGTCATTAAGTAATAACCAGTTCCAACAGCGAGGTTGAAATTGAGAGTTATGTTATTTGATCCACTAACTAAAGTTGCAGTAGCAGAATTTAATAGCGTTCCATTGGCCGCATACATATCAAATTTACGAGCACCTGGAGTATCTGTATACACGGTGAAGGAACGTAATGTACATGGTGTATTTACATTGAAGTAAACTTTTGCATTGGTTGTAGTTGCTCCAAATTGATTGGTCGATAATGGACTTGCCAATCCTCCATTTAATAGTCCACCACCATATGCATTAACATTTACTGCGTAATACGTGGTGTTAGATGATAATACTGGAGTAGAGAAAGTATTTCCTGTTCCAAGTAAATTTCCGCCTGGAGCATCATACCACTGAATGCTATCTCCTGTTGCAACTAAAGAAGCTGTTCCGGGAGTTGAAAGGAATACATCAGAAGCAGAAGGAATTGCCGGTGTTAATTCAACAACATCAATTGAAGTAGAAGAAAATGTAGCACAAGCTCCTTGAATAGAAAGGGAATAAGAACCCGATTGATTAACAGTAATTGAATTAGTTCCTGTAGCTCCATTGCTCCAAGAATAACCATTTAAACCTGTTGGGGCAGAAATTACTACCGAACCACCATTGCAGAATGTTGTTTCTCCACTAGCTGCAATGCTCGGAGTTTCATCTGGAGAAAGAGCAACAGTTATTGTTTTTGAAACAGAAGCACATGCTGTATTTCCAATTGGAGAAACGCGCACGTTGTATTCTCCCATTGTTGCAACCTGAATGGTTTGTGTTGTTTCACCGGTTGACCATAAATACTCATATCCTTGAGGAGCATTTAATTGAAGAGTTTGTCCTTGGCATAAAACCAATGAATTTGGTGATGTAATATTCGCTTCAGGAGCGATACATGTACTTTCAATTACTGAAAGAAACTGATCTATCTGAGGAGAATCAATTACTTGACTCACACCTGAAGGCCACTGAACAACAACAGAATCAATCTCTGTAGCAGAGCCAATTCCAAAATGCAACATGGAAGAATTTACTGTTCCATAACTTTCACCTGCACGAACCTCACGCATTTGTACTCCCCAACTTCCGTAAATCATAGCTTTCGCCCCAATTGCCCCTAGATTACTTGCAGTTCCTTCTAAATCTAAGTTTAAAAAGTGAGTATTGGTATTCGAACTATTTAACCAAATAACATCGTTTATCGATGAAGGTGTTGTATAAATGTTTGCATAACTAGCATAAATATCAACCAATCCATCGTGGTTTAAGTCGCCAATTGCAAACGACTCCATGTCGTTGTTGTCGAAAGTTCCATTAATGCGAGTGAATGTATTATTTCCATTGTTGTGATACAATCTAGAAGCACTACCAGCAACCAAAATGTCCATGAAGCCATCATTGTCAAAATCTTCCATGACCGATTGAATCGGAGTAATATCAGAAAGTACTACACCAGCTGTAGCAGAAATATCAGTATAATGACCTGTTCCATCGTTAAGCATAATTTGGCTTTCGTGGTCATGGTTAGTTAGTAAAAGATCTAGATCCGCATCGTTATCGATGTCCCCGAAACTAGCAGTCCATGTTTGCCATGCGACGTTGATTCCGTATGCTGCAGCATCTTCTGTATAAGTACCATCTCCGTTGTTCACAAACATAACGTTCACACGGCGCGGGTCTGATCCATCAGACGTATTTGAGCTTTGGCGACATTTTGCAATGTATA
>JBIPLZ010000095.1:0-7691 GCA_044369395.1 Flavobacteriales bacterium
ATGGATTAACTCAGAACATTGAAAGTTATCATCCGCTAACAGTTGTTTTTTTTGAGTGGAATAACATTTGGGAAGACATCAAAAAGGCACCTGGTATCTTATTGAAAGTGAATTACCTAATCAAACCACCCGGGTGGAGTCATGATGGGTCAAAAAAGACCTCAAGTGAATTAAGAAAAGAAGGATTTTGATGTTAATTGAACCAACTTCGATTTTTATTTACTGACAACTTTATTAACAATGCATCCTGCACAATATTGATTTTCAAATAGATACAATTGCCATATTGTTAAATATACTATAAGGCGCTTGATATTGAGCAGAATCTTGTAAGTTTTTGATAGGAAATAAGAAAAAACATTTTATATCTTTGCTTAATCAAGAATAATAATTAATACTTATATGAAAATGCAAAAGTCACTTTTACTCACAATCGCTGTTTTCTTTGTTTCTGGTGTTATCAGCACTATTTTTGCTTCAGTTCCACCACCTCCAGTTCCAGTTATCATTCCAATTGATGGAGGAGTTTCTTTTCTAGTTGTTGCTTGCGCTGGTTACGGAGCTAAAAAAATTCACGACTACAGAAAAGGGAAAGAAAAAAAGTAATCTACATAAAGTAGTTTCTTTTTTTTCATTCGAGTGGAAGGTTTTAAATCGATTAATTTATTTCTAGCTAAAATATTTGGCCTGTCATTTTTTTGGCTAATTTCAGAAAATTGGCTTAGTCATATTTCCACGTTTTATCACCATTTCTGGACTTATATTTATCATATATTATTAATTATTCTTCTTAAATTAAGTGTCTTTATTTTCAGTTTTACTGATTATTCTATCCTTCATGGATATGACACATTATCAATTGTAGGTTCTTCTGGCGTCCGAATTGGAAATCCTTGTGTAGGATTTGGTTTGCTTTTCGGTTTTTTTGCTTTAATAGTCTCTTACCCGGCACCTTGGAAGAAAAAGTTGTGGTTTATTCCCTTGGGTTGTTTTTTGATTATTTTGATTAATGTAATTCGCATTGTATCGCTTACTATTTCGCAATACAAAAATGGTGAGTTCATGAAATTGGAGCAGCACGATTTTTATAATTATATCGCATACGCTCTTATTTTTATTCTTTGGGTGGTTTGGGTGAAGTTCGTTGTCCCTGAATCAGATGTTTTTGCTCCTCAGAAGAATTCAGATTCCAACTCTAATCTTACTTAGTTTCCAGTTTATTGAACATTATTCTTTTTGTTGTTCAATCTCTATTTTGTTTTTAAAATAGTTTCCCCACTTTAATAATACCGCCTTAAAATCATCAGGAAGTTCTGAATCAAAGTGCTTTTCCTCTCCAGTAACCGGATGAACAAAACCTAATGATTTTGCATGTAGCGATTGCCTTGGAATGGCTTCAAAACAATTCTGTATAAACTGCTTATAAGATTGAAAGGTAGTCCCTTTTAATATTTTATCACCTCCATATGTATCATCATTGAATAATGGGTGACCAATGTATTTCATGTGAACACGGATTTGGTGTGTACGGCCAGTTTCTAATCTGCATTCTACAAGTGTAACATAACCAAAGCGCTCAAGTACTTTGTAATGCGTTATGGCATGCCTTCCCTGAGTTCCATCTGGATATACAGTAAATAGTTTTCTATCACGTATATCTCGATCAATATGCCCAGTAATGGTTCCTTCATCTGCTTTTACATCGCCCCAAACTAAAGCAACATACCTACGCTTTGTGGTTCTATCAAAAAACTGTCTTGCTAAATGGGTCATAGCAAATTCATTTTTAGCTAATACCATTATACCCGAGGTGTTTTTATCTAACCGATGAACCAAGCCAGGACGAGGTTGTTTCTGTTGGAATAATGGAAGGTGTTGAAAATGATATAATACCGCATTTATCAATGTGCCAGAATAATTCCCGAAGCCTGGATGGACTACCATCCCTGGCTTTTTATTGATAATAATCACATCATCATCTTCATACACAATATCCAATGGAATATCTTCCCCTTTCAATTCCCGATCTCGAGGAGGATGAGCAAAAACTACAGTAACAACATCAAACGGCTTAACACGATAGTTCGATTTAACGGGCTTTCCATTTACATGGATGTTCCCTGCAGCTGCTGCATTTTGTAATCGACTTCTCGATGTATGTTCTAGTCTATTTTGAAGAAATTTATCAATACGAAGCAAGACTTGTCCTTTTTCGGATACAATTCGTACATGCTCATACAACTCTTGATCTTCGTCAGGCTCCCAACCTGAATCATTTTCTGTATTATCAAATTCATCTTCACTCATGTCGCTCAATTCAATATCAACTGCTTGATTTTACCCAGTTTTTCCTTCTTGTTTCTCAATTCAATAAAGTATACACCAGCAGTTAATTTCTCTGGAAGTTGAATTGTGCCTGGAGAGGTTAACTCTTTCGTATCATAAACAACTCGACCAGCAACATCATATACAAACAGCTCTAATTCACCTTGATTTTCTGGTATTGTTAATGTAATTTCTCCATTGCTTGGATTAGGAAACAATCCCCAATCCTCATTCTGAATAGGTTTAACTCCTACATAGGTATCCTGTACTTCTTTAAACAAAGGGCGTATCATCATAGTGCCTTCATTTGCAGCGTAGTTGTACCAATTGCCATCCAGATTATAAAAAATTCGATTCGAGTTATTGTTGTTTTTATCAAACCCAATATTGATATCAAATCCTGTGTTTTGAGCCCATCCAATATAATAAGAGCCCGCTGGAAGGTAAATTGGATTTTCTAATTCGTAGGTAATAAAAACGTTTTGTCCATAATAATAAGGAAGATGAACACCTTCATTTACAAGTATCTCTCCTGGCTCATTTGCACCTGCCCCCCAAACCATAAGATAGAATGATTTGTCTGCAACTTGGTCATTTACCAGGTTAAAATAAAACTGAATAGATTTTAAAGTGTCTCCTAAATAGGTGTCAAATTTTTGTGCCGCAAATCCTCCTCCATTATTATTAATGCTGATACGTTCTTCCGCACTTCCGTCGTCTAAAGCATAATAATTACTTAAAATCTGACGGTAAATTGTCGTATCATTTTCGGGAATTAAATCACCTTGATTGTCTTTTAAAAAGTGTTTAAGAACAAATTCCGTCCAAGGTGTTCCAGGATTTTCATAGGTGTATTTAATCGCCTGGGTGAATTGATTTTCTTCCCTTGAGAAGATTGGTCCCAACAATGCCAATGATGAATCTCTAATTACATTTGGGAAATTGTAATTCTCAAAATAATATCCGTAGGTTTTAAAGTCTGATGCTACCGCTTGGGTTGTTAAGGAGAGTTGAAATACGGTATCCATATTTGCCAAGGCATTGGGCAGAAAATGACTTAATGGAACCGATTTATAGGTATTCAATAAACTGCCTGCAGGATACATAAAACTATAGTCGAGTAGGGAAGTATCATTGAGATTACGGTTTCTATCTAAACGCACATAGTCTAAGTGCCAGTGATCCCAGCTTCCATTTAATTGAGCATAGTTTCGAAAACGAAATTGGAACCCTTTTTTTAGAAAAGCGGTGTCTGCAATTGGAACCATAACTTGCTCGAAATCACGAGCAAGTTGAGGATAGTCTTCTCCTTTTGAACTCCAGGCCCATTTCCATAATGAGTCGTCAGGATTTTTAAATTCTAAGAGGAATGTATCTTTAAATTCAGGAAAATTCCCAAAACCTTTGGGTTGATAATAAAAGCTTAAATAAATTGAATCGGATGCTGGATAACTTAGGTTTATATAATGTGAAGTTAACGTATCTGCAGCACCTGTTTCATTGATAGTAGAATAGGGCAGACCAAAATTATTCAAGCCATCAAATGTAGCAACGCCAATACTTGGTGGCTTTACAGCCATCTGCTGATTAATATAAACCGAATGGTCTAGCCATTTTGATTCTTCAGGTGAACGCGCTTCTTTTGAAAAATCATCTATAAATGGTAACTCAAGCGTATCTGTAAGTGATCGAGAATTCGATTTACTCTGGTCCCATTTTGACATGTTCAAATTTTGAAAAATATTTGAGCCCAAAGGTGCTGTATACAATTGCGCATTAGCCAATTTGGAAATAGCTAATAGCAATATTATCAATGTGAAGTGAAATGTATGCTTATTCAAGACTGTCAATTTTTGTTTGTGCTTGCTCCACTTTCCCATCTTCATTCGTAATCCAAATGGAAACTTCAGCTCCTGAATATAGACCTCCCTCAGAATCGTAAGGAGGATTTTGTCTATACACACGTGCATTCAGTGTGTCATTATCCATGATATCGGGAACGATGTTTTTTAGCGTTAATTGCCTTTCGGATAAGATTAAACGAACTTCCGCTAAGGTTAAACCCAATAAATCTGGAACGGTTATGAGTCCTCCGCTTCCACCTTTGCCAAGTACTAAATCTATTTTAGATCCCTTGTCTATCAATTTACCTGGTTCAATAGGTTGTCCTTTAAATAGTTGTCTTATAACAGGTGGTAAGCCCTCTTCATAGCTTAAAACTCCAACCTTCAAACCATAGGTTTCTAGAAGCGAACTTGCTTGTCTTAATGACAAATCAATTAAGTTAGGCATGGCTGTTTTCTGATTCAGCATTGCATAAACGGTGAGGTAAATAACGCGCTCTGGCTTTACTTTGGAGCCCGCTTCCGGATCTTGATCGGCAACTGTTCCTTTTACCTTCTCGATGTTGTAAATTGAATCAACAATTTCATAACGAACGTTATGGTCTTCAATAAATTTATCTAGGTCTTTGATGTAAATTCCCTCGAAATCAGGAACTACAACTTCGTCTCCATGTTTTGTATAAACATTAAGAGCGAGAAATGAAATTCCAAGTACCGTTAAAGCTACCAAACAGGAAACAATAAGATGTTTCCAAAATTGAGAAGATTTTAAAAGGGATTTTATATCCATATTAATTTGAATTCATGCGCTTCATCATGAATGATTGCTCCGCAAAAGTCATGATTTTTTCAATGAAATCGTATGGTTTATATCCATTAATTGCACTTTGATGAAAGATACATGTAGCAGGTGTCATTCCAGGCAATGAATTTACTTCAATAAATATTACTTCCACTTTCCCATTACTATAAATTCTAACAAAGGCATCAATTCTGCAATATCCTTTTACGTTTAAAATCCGTGCTGCTTTTTCGAGCTGACTTTTTACAATTTCCGAAATCTCTTGACGTTTTTTTGGGTCTTTGGCATAACGTGCTGGTGTTATGTTTTGCCCTTGACCCGCTAAGAATTTTTCTTCCAATGATAATACTTCTCCTTCAGAAAGCGCTTCCGATGCTTCGAAGAGTTCGTAATTTATTTTGCCTGTAGAGTCAATATGAGTAAGCATTCCTCCAGTAATCTCTAGAAACGTATCCGCTCCATTTGCAGAAATCAAGCTCTCTACTAAAAACTGCCGCTTAGTAGGGAATTCTTCCTTGGGTTTTACCTTGAGAATCGCCGCATCTTGTTCATTTAACTCCTCTTGTTTGCGAAAAATTAATCGGGAAAATGCACTGAATTCTTCTTTCGAGTGAATCTTTTTTACAGCAGAACTACAGCCATCGTCAACTGGTTTGGCTATGAGAGGAAAGCCTATTCTTTCAGCTTTGTTAAGAATTTCTTCGGAATTAACTTCCCAATTTTCTTCGCTCACTAAAAAATGGTCCGCTACGAGCAAGCCATTTTCTTTCAATAATTCATTGGTGCGAAATTTATCAATAGTAATGCTCGAAGAATCAGCATCTGAACCATTGTAAGGCAATCCAACTTTACTCAATTCAATTTGCAAAGCACCATCTTCGCCCGGTCGTCCATGCAATGCTATAAAAACTTCATTTACGCTATCGGCCAATTGGTTGAAAGCTATTTTCTGTGGAGCGTTGAGGTTGTGAAGGTTTCCGAATTTTTTCGTCAACGCAGTACATTCTAAAATTACTTGGTCGATAACTGGATGTATTGAATAGTGCTGAATTTTCTCCAATATATCGTCGGCATTGTCTTTCAGCATTAAATTAATGGGAATTGTATACAACTCATGCTGTTGGTCATTCCCACTTAAAAATACCGGAACGGGCTCGAATACTGCCGAAGAGGAAAGTTTTTCATAGACATTCCTTCCACTTTCAACGGAAATATGTCTTTCTGATGAATAGCCTCCAAATATAACAGCAATGCGTTTCTTACTCAATTGTTGCCCTTCTTGGGCTATCATTTGTTCATCTAACTTTGAAAGTAAAGACTCCGCAGTTCCATTGTATTTCAACTCCTCGCGACGTTTTCGTAAAGAAGTGAAAATAATATAGGTGATAAACTGAGATGGATTAAATCCGATTTCAGCGGCTTGATGAAAAAAGAATGACGAAGGCATCATGCCTGATGTGGTGTTGGGGTCGTTCAAGAAAACAGTTCCATCCTTGGTTATAAAACCATCAATACGCGCATAAACGCCAAATCCAAGCGATTTATATAATTCCTCACACGTTTTACGAATGGTGGAAATTTGTTCGTCGGGTAATTGGATAGGAGTAATTTTTCTCGACAAGCCAGGCAAATATTTTGAACGATAATCAAAGACTTCCTTCCCTTTTCTGATTTCAGTGGGTGGTAAGCAAATCACTTCCCCATCGAGTCCTTCAATAACAATCGATGAAAATTCCTTTCCATCAATGAATCCTTCAATGATGATTTCGCTTTCTCCATCAAGCGATTCCAATAGGAAATTCGCCATTGGATTTGTTACCTGCTGACCATCGAGCCATTGAATAAGTTGGTCGGGGTGATATACTACAAAATCGCCAATGCGAATTGGAATGCCAATTCCTTCTCGAATATCGCACAAGCTGCGTGTCCATTCTTTTTTGCTGACATTGTCCCACGTCGACCATTCAGACATTGATACATTTCGAATGAAAAAACTGCGGTCAATTGCCTCAGCCAAAGCAGTTAGATTGCTTTCTTTCAAAACATTAACGCCAATCGATGAGCCTTGAGTAGGCGCTTTAACAACGCATGGAAATTTAATGTTGTTGTTAATTTGTTGAAGCGTTTCAGCGGCATTTCTATGATTTATCCATGATTCTCGAGTAATCGTTAGAAATTCCGGTCCGTTAAAACCCGCTTGCAGCATCATTCTTTTTTGGACAATCTTATTGATTCCAATAGCGCTTGGTAGTATGCCTGATCCAGTATACGGAATGTCGAGATACTCGAGTAAACCCTGTATTCTGCCATCTTCACCATACGGACCATGCAAACATAGAAATGCTAAATCGATGTGTTGTTTTAAGTCACCTGCTGGGATTTTATTTCCCATGTGCTTTGAAAGCACTTCTTGTTCTTGGCTATTGATGTTGCCAAGCGATTCTGCATAAATCTGAAAATCCCCTTCACTGAAAGGAATCGAATCGGGTGCAGGATAAAAATCGCGGATGCTTCCTTTGTATACAAATTCCCAATTCAACAGGATGAAATTATTGAAGCTGTCTACAAAAATGGGAACAGCTTCGAAAAGACTTTTGTTTAGATTATCATATACGGTTCTACCACCTGCAAATGAAATTTCGCGCTCTTTTGTTTTGCCGCCGAATAGTATGCCTACTTTGATTTTCATGTTTGTATTGATTCTAGCTTCGTAAAACTAA
>JBIPLZ010000430.1:0-7684 GCA_044369395.1 Flavobacteriales bacterium
CTACGACCCTTGGTTGTATAATATAAACCAAGAACCATGTCCTGAGATGGAACTGTAATAGGAGCACCATTTGCTGGATTTAAGATGTTATGTGAAGCTAACATTAATAATTGAGCTTCAAGAATAGCTGCATTTCCAAGTGGAACGTGAACAGCCATCTGATCACCATCGAAATCGGCGTTAAATGCCGTACAGACTAATGGGTGAAGTTGAATCGCTTTTCCTTCAATCAACTTCGGTTGAAATGATTGAATACCTAAGCGGTGAAGCGTTGGGGCACGGTTTAATAAAACCGGGTGACCCTTTAATATATTTTCAAGAATATCCCAAACGATTGGTTCTTTCTTGTCAACGATCTTTTTAGCACTCTTAACAGTTTTAACAACACCACGCTCAATCATCTTGCGAATAATGAACGGCTTGAAAAGCTCTGCTGCCATATCTTTTGGAAGACCACACTCATGCAATTTCAAGTCAGGTCCAACGACAATTACCGAACGTGCAGAATAATCGACACGTTTACCAAGTAAGTTTTGACGGAAACGACCTTGCTTTCCTTTTAATGAGTCGGAAAGAGATTTTAAAGCACGATTTGATTCAGTCTTAACTGCGTTTGATTTACGAGAGTTATCAAGCAATGAATCCACGGCCTCTTGCAACATACGCTTTTCGTTACGCAAGATTACTTCGGGAGCTTTAATCTCAATTAATCGTTTCAAACGATTATTACGAATAATAACACGACGATATAAGTCATTCAAATCAGACGTCGCAAAACGACCTCCATCCAAAGGTACTAATGGACGTAATTCTGGCGGAATAACAGGAATCACTTTTAAAATCATCCACTCAGGACGATTTTCTTTATTTCCATCATTTGCCATACGGAAAGATTCAACAACTTGAAGACGCTTAAGTGCTTCGTTTTTACGTTGTTGAGAAGTTTCAGTATTTGCTTTGTGACGAAGATCGTAAGAAAGTTCTTCTAAGTTCAAACGAGAAAGAAGCATGTTTAATGCATCAGCTCCCATTTTAGCAATGAACTTATTAGGATCGCTATCGTCAAGATATTGATTTTCTTTTGGTAAATTTTCTAAGGCAAGAAGGTATTCCTCTTCCGTCAAAAAATCCATATAGCTCAATCCTTGTTCACCGGCAAGACCAGCTTGAATTACTACGTAACGTTCGTAATAAATAATAGCATCTAATTTCTTAGTTGCTAAACCAAGTAAATAACCAATTTTGTTTGGTAAAGAGCGGAAAAACCAAATGTGAGCAACAGGAACAACCAATTGGATGTGTCCCATACGTTCACGACGAACTTTCTTTTCTGTTACTTCAACCCCACAACGGTCACAAATAATTCCTTTGTAACGGATACGTTTGTATTTACCGCAATGGCATTCATAATCTTTCACCGGACCAAAAATACGCTCACAGAATAGTCCACCCATTTCAGGTTTATACGTTCTGTAGTTAATCGTTTCTGGTTTTAAAACTTCACCATGACTTTGATCCAGAATATCTTCCGGAGATGCCAGGCTAACGATGATTCTTTTAAAATTACTCTTAAGTTTTATGTCTTTGCGCAAAGCCATTATTGATCTGATTCTTAATGAATAAAATATCCCGGCATGAGGATCATGCCGGGACTAGAAATCTATTCGAGGGTGATTTTCAAGCCAAGCCCGCGAAGTTCGTGAAGTAACACGTTAAACGACTCAGGAATTCCTGGCGTTGGCATGTTGTCTCCTTTAACAATCGCTTCGTAAGCTTTGGCACGTCCAACAACATCATCGGACTTAACAGTAAGAATTTCTTGAAGAATATTAGCAGCACCGAATGCTTCAAGTGCCCAAACCTCCATCTCTCCAAAACGCTGTCCACCGAATTGTGCCTTACCACCCAATGGTTGTTGAGTAATAAGTGAATAAGGTCCAATAGAACGAGCATGCATCTTATCATCAACCATGTGACCAAGTTTCAACATGTAAATTATACCTACTGTTGCAGGTTGATCGAAACGATCTCCTGTTCCACCGTCGTGCAAATACGTACGACCATAACGTGGAACCCCTGCTTTGTCTGTATATTCATTGATCTGATCAATGGTAGCACCATCAAAAATTGGTGTTGCGAAAGTCATTCCCAATTCTTTACCAGCCCAAGCTAATACAGTTTCGTAAATCTGTCCCAGGTTCATACGAGAAGGTACACCAAGAGGATTTAATACGATATCAACTGGAGTTCCATCAGCTAAGAATGGCATCTCTTCATCACGAACAATCTTGGCAACAATACCTTTATTTCCGTGACGTCCCGCCATCTTATCACCCACTTTAAGTTTACGTTTTTTAGCAATGTAAACCTTAGCCAGCTGAACAATTCCTGCAGGAAGCTCATCCCCAACTGTTGCTGCAAACTTTTTACGTTTTGCAACACCATTGATATCGTTAAAACGAATCAGATAATTATTCAACAAAATTTTAATCAGTTGATTCTTATCCTTATCAGTTGTCCATTTATTTGGATTAACTGCAGTGTAATCGATACCTTGAAGCATCTTCACAGTGAACTTTGCACCTTTAGGCACTAATTCTTCTTTGAAATTATTGTTAATTCCTTGAGAAGTTTTACCATTCACCAATTGGAAGAGTTTATCAACCAATCTGCTTTTAAGTTCAACAATTTCTTTATCGCGTTCTACGTCAATCTTAGCTAAAGTTGGTTTTTCTTCAGTCTTCGATTTACGATCTTTGATGATACGAGAAAATAACTTTTTATCGATAACAACTCCATTCAATGATGGAGGTGCCTTCAATGAAGCATCTTTAACATCACCCGCTTTATCACCAAAGATGGCTCTTAAAAGTTTTTCTTCTGGAGATGGATCTGTTTCACCTTTAGGAGTAATCTTACCAATAAGAATATCACCAGGTTTAACGTCAGCTCCAATACGAATTAATCCGTGTTCATCAAGATCTTTGGTCGCTTCTTCACTAACATTTGGAATATCAGATGTTAATTCTTCTAATCCTCGTTTAGTATCTCGAACTTCTAGAACAAATTCCTCAATATGTAGACTTGTAAATACATCTTCACGAATAATACGTTCCGAAATAACAATCGCATCCTCAAAGTTATATCCTTTCCAAGGCATGAATGCAACTTTAAGATTTCGTCCTAAAGCAAGTTCTCCACCTTGAGTAGCATAACCTTCACATAAAACCTGACCTAAAACAACTTTTTCTCCTTTAGCAACAATTGGCTTTAGATTAATGGTTGTATTCTGATTGGTTTTACGGAATTTAGTAAGTTTATACGTACGAATATCGTCTTCAAAACTCACTAAACGTTCATCATCATTGCGGTTATAACGAATAACAATTTCATTCGCATCAACCCATTCAACAGTACCTTCGCCTTCTGCATTAATTAAAACACGAGAATCTCTAGCAACAGAAGCTTCTAATCCAGTTCCAACAAAAGGAGCCTCAGGATTTAACAAAGGAACTGCCTGACGCATCATGTTTGAACCCATCAATGCACGATTGGCATCATCATGTTCTAGGAACGGAATTAATGAAGCTGCAATGGACGCAATTTGATTTGGTGCAACGTCCATCAATTTTATTTGATTTGGCTCAACCACAGGGAAGTCACCCGCAAAACGTGCTTTTACTTTAGGATCAGAGAAGTTTCCGAAATCATCAGTAGCTGTTTTAGATTGAGCTATGATTGATGTTTCTTCTTCTTCAGCACTTAAGTAAATAATTGGTTTATCAATATCAACTTTACCATCTGTAACAGTACGATAAGGTGTTTCTATGAAACCAAGTTTGTTGATTTTAGCAAATACACACAAGGAAGAAATCAAACCAATGTTTGGTCCTTCTGGAGTCTCGATAGTACAAAGACGACCATAATGCGTGTAGTGAACGTCACGAACCTCAAATCCGGCACGTTCACGAGAAAGACCACCTGGCCCGAGTGCAGAAAGACGACGCTTGTGCGTAATCTCCGAAAGCGGGTTGGTTTGATCCATGAATTGTGACAACTGATTGGTACCGAAGAAGGAATTGATAACGCTAGACAAGGTCTTTGCATTAATCAAATCAGTTGGAGTGAAAACCTCGTTATCACGAACATTCATACGTTCACGAATGGTACGAGCCATACGAGAAAGTCCAACACCGAACTGACCATACAATTGTTCACCAACAGTACGAACACGACGGTTCGACAAGTGATCAATATCATCGACGTCTGCTTTTGAATTGATAAGCTCAATTAAATAGCGAATGATTGATATGATATCTTGTTTTGTTAAAACACGAGTTTCATTTCCAATTTCGAGATTTAGTTTTTTATTGATACGATATCTACCAACATCTCCTAAATCGTAACGTTTATCGGAAAAGAAAAGTTTGTCAATAATACCGCGTGCAGTTTCCTCATCAGGTGGTTCTGCATTACGTAATTGACGATAAATATGCTCAACAGCTTCTTTTTCCGAATTGGAAGTATCTTTCTGTAGAGTATTGTATATAATTGTATAATCGGCTGAATTGATATCATCCTTGTGAAGGATAATGGACTTAACGCCTGATTCAAGAATCAAATCAACGTGGTCTTTCTCAATAACAGTTTCACGATCGATGATTACTTCATTTCTTTCAATAGAAACTACTTCACCAGTATCTTCATCTACGAAATCTTCAATCCAAGTTTTCAAAACACGAGCTGCCAACTTACGACCAACTGCATTTTTAATACTCGTTTTGCTCACTTTAAATTCGTCAGCTAAACCGAAAATTTCAAGAATGTCTTTATCACTTTCATAACCGATAGCACGAAGAAGCGTAGTTACCGGAAGTTTTTTCTTACGGTCAATGTACGCATACATCACACTGTTAATATCGGTTGCAAACTCTATCCAAGATCCTTTAAAAGGAATTACTCTTGCAGAGTATAATTTTGTTCCATTTGCATGGCGACTTTGACCAAAGAATACACCCGGTGAACGATGAAGCTGAGAAACAACTACACGCTCAGCACCATTTATAACAAATGTACCTTTCGGAGTCATATATGGGATTGTTCCCAAATAAACATCCTGAACGATGGTTTCAAAATCCTCATGTTCAGGATCTGTACAATAAAGTTTAAGTTTTGCCTTCAGCGGAACGCTGTGGGTTAAACCACGATCCAAACATTCTTCAATAGAATAACGAGGTGGATCAATAAAATAATCAAGAAACTCTAGAACAAAATTGTTCCGTGCATCCGAAATTGGAAAGTTCTCCGCAAACACTTTGAAGAGACCTTCGTTCTGGCGATTTTCCGGCGTAGTCTCTAGCTGGAAAAAATCCTTGAACGATTGTACCTGAACATCGAGGAAATCCGGATAGTCAATAGGAAGCTTGCTTGAAGCAAAGCTAAACCTGCTCGGGCGTTTTTTAGTATAAGACAAGGGACTCTGAGTTTAGAATGAAAAAGCAAAAGAAAAGGAAATGCATACAAACAACTTAAGACCTCAATAATTATTGAAGTCTTAAGCTGTTGTTAATGATTAGTTGGATTATTTAACCTCAACTTCAGCACCGGCTTCAGTCAGTTGCGATTTTAACGCTTCTGCTTCTTCCTTACTTACACCTTCTTTAAGGGGCTTTGGAGCTCCGTCAACAAGATCTTTTGCTTCTTTCAGTCCAAGACCAGTTAATTCCTTAACCAGTTTCACAACTGCTAGTTTGTTACCGCCAGCTGCCTTAAGGATTACGTCGAATGAAGTCTTCTCTTCTGCAACTGCACCGCCATCTCCAGAAGGAGCAGCGATAGCTACTGCTGCAGCAGCAGGTTCAATACCGTATTCGTCTTTAAGGATCTGAGCCAGTTCGTTCACTTCCTTCACTGTCAGGTTAACTAACTGTTCCGCGAAAGCTTTCAAGTCTGCCATTGTATGTTGTTTTTAGTTGAATTAAAAAAAAAGGGTTAATTAAAATGTTTGAGATATTAACGTTCAGAGAGTGTTTTAACCAAACCTGCAATTGTATTACCACCCGATTGAAGAGCAGAAATAACATTTTTAGCAGGAGATTGCAACAATCCAATGATTTCGCCAATAACCTCGTTTTTAGTTTTGATTGCAATAAGCGCATCGATCTGATTGTCACCAATGTAGAATGATTCTTCTACAAAAGCTGCTTTCAGGGTCGGCTTATCGTTCGTTTTACGAAACTCTTTTATAAGTTTAGCAGGTTCGTTTACAGATTGAGTAAACATAACTGCTGTAGTTCCGTGAAGCACAGGAAATAACGGGGAATAATCCGTATCCAAGCGCTCTAAGGCTTTCTTTAAAAGAGTATTCTTTACTACCTGTAACTCGATATTTCTATTGAAGCAAGTTCTACGAAGTTTATTCGTTTTCTCTACTGTCAACGCTGATGTATCGGTTAGATAGAAGTTCTTCGTTGCTGTTAATTTTTCAACCAGATCAATGATTACCTGGTCTTTTTCATCTTTTTTCATTTCTTCAAGAATTAAAAGTGTTAGATAATCAAGCGCCGATTGATTTCAAATCAACTGCTACTGAAGGACTCATCGTACTCGACATGTATATACTTCTTACATAAGCTCCTTTTGCTGACGAAGGCTTTAATTTCAGAATTGTCTGAATTAATTCTTTCGCATTATCAAAAAGTTTGTCTTCTGAAAATGAAGTCTTGCCGATTGCTGCATGCACGATACCTGTTTTATCTACTTTAAAATCGATTTTACCGGCTTTAACTTCTTGCACGGCTTTACCTACTTCTGTAGTAACGGTACCTGTTTTGGGATTGGGCATTAAACCACGAGGTCCAAGAACACGTCCTAGAGCTCCTACTTTAGCCATAATTGCTGGCATGGTGATGATAACATCAACATCCGTCCAACCACCTTTAATTTTCTCAATGTAATCATCCAATCCAACATGATCGGCACCTGATGCGCGGGCTTCGTCTTCCTTATCAGGAGTACAAAGAACCAAAACACGAACTGTTTTACCAGTACCATGAGGAAGTGATACAATTCCACGAACCATTTGATTCGCTTTACGTGGATCAACTCCCAGACGAACTGCAACATCAACAGATGAATCGAATTTCGTTGTGGAGATTTCTTTTACCAAGCGTGCAGCTTCTAAAAGTGCATAGGATTTATCCTGTTCAATTTTAGATATAACTGCTTTGCGTTTTTTTGTCAGTTGTGTCATTTCACTCAATTTAAATTATTGTTAAAAAGGACGCTGACCGTCAACGTTAATACCCATACTGCGCGCTGTTCCTGCAACCATGCTCATTGCTGATTCAACTGTAAAACAGTTTAAATCGGGCATTTTTGCTTCTGCAATAGAACGTACAGTATCCCAAGTCACAGATGCAACTTTTTTACGGTTAGGTTCAGGTGAACCACTTTGTAATTTAGTTGCTTCCTTGAGTTGAATGGCCACAGGCGGCGTTTTAATGACGAAGTCAAAAGACTTATCGACATAAACAGTGATAATCACTGGCAAAACTAATCCTGCCTGCTCCTGTGTACGGGCGTTGAACTGCTTGCAGAAATCCATAATATTCACACCTTTTGCTCCGAGTGCCGGACCAATTGGTGGTGAAGGATTAGCTGCGCCGCCTTTCACCTGTAACTT
>JBIPLZ010000096.1:0-7683 GCA_044369395.1 Flavobacteriales bacterium
CGAAAATGGACATGATAAATGGATCGTTTATGTTAAAGTGAATTTGATTTTCTTGGATTGATGCTCCATGTTCTATCTTTTTAGAAAGAGAAAACGGTACTTTTTGAGCTATACTTGGGAAATTTTTTAATGCTTCATCGATGATCGAATCATCAGCATTGTATATAAATACACCATGTTCATCCATATTTTGAAGAATGCGGAATTTGGAAGCGATGTAATTGGAAAGTTGGTAATCGTATCGATCGAGATGATCGGGAGTTATATTGAGTAATACGGCAACATCCGCTTTAAATGCAAACATGCCATCAAGTTGAAAGCTGCTTAGTTCCAAAATGTAAAAATCACGGGATGTTTCCGCAACCTGACGCGCGAAACTCTTGCCCACATTACCTGCCAAACCAACATTTAAACCGGCATTCTTGAAAATATGATAGGTTAAAAGTGTCGTAGTGGTTTTCCCGTTTGTGCCTGTTATAGCAACCAATTTTGCATTGGTATAACGCGCAGCAAATTCAATTTCAGAGATTACTGGAATTCCTAGTTTATGCGCCTCCACTATTATGGGAGCTTTATCTGGAATACCCGGGCTTTTAATTATTAAGGAAGAGGATAAGATTTTATCGGATGAATGAGTTCCTTCTTCGAACGCAATTTCTTCACGGATTAATTCCTCCTTGTATTTCGGAACAATCATTCCTTTGTCGGAAACAAACACAGTAAAGCCCTTGAGTTTTGCCAATACGGCAGCACCCAAACCGCTTTCGGCGGCTCCTAGAATGGCTATATGTTTATTCTCGTTCAAGGTTAACGAAGTTTTAAAGTCACAATGGTTAATACAGCTAAAGCAATCCCAACAATCCAGAAACGGGCAACAATTTTGGATTCATGAAATCCCATTTTTTGGAAATGGTGATGAAGAGGTGCCATGCGAAAGATGCGTCGTCCTTCGCCATAGCGTTTCTTGGTGTATTTGAAATAACTTACTTGAAGAATTACACTCAGATTTTCGATGAGATAAATTCCACAAAGAATTGGAATCAGGAGTTCTTTGCGAAGCATGATGGCCACAACTGCAACGATTCCGCCTAACGCCAAGCTTCCCGTATCGCCCATAAATATTTGGGCTGGATAACTGTTGTACCATAAAAATCCAACACATGCACCTACAAATGCGCTCATGTAGATTACAATTTCACCCGAATTGGGGATATACATTATATCGAGGTAATCGGCAAAAATGAGGTTACCCGAAACGTATGCAAATAAAGCAAGCACAAAGCCGATTATACCCGTAGTTCCTGCGGCCAAACCATCTAAGCCATCGGTCATATTTGCACCGTTGGAAACAGCAGTTATGATGAAAATAACAATCGGGATGAAAATAATCCAGGCCCATTTCTCATAGTTATCGCCAAGAAATGCGAGGATTTTGGCATAATTGAACTCGTGGTTTTTAACAAATGGAATGGTCGTGATGGGTGCTTTCGCGTCAACATATTTCTCTGTGTGCTCAGCCATACGATCGGTGGCATTCACTTGCACCGAATTTTCAATTCCCACAATTTGTCGACGAATGGTAACCTGAGGATGGAAATACAAAAGCAAACCAACAAAAATCCCAACACTGATTTGACCAACCACTTTAAATCGACCGGCTAAACCTTCCTTATTTTTCTTAAATACTTTTATATAATCGTCCAAAAATCCAATGGCTCCTAAACCAATGGTTGAAACGATAAGTGCAATAATGTATACGTTATGAAGCTTTGCGAATAATAGAGTTGGCAGTAGAATACAGGCTAAAATAATTAACCCGCCCATGGTTGGGGTTCCTTGTTTGCTCATTTGACCTTGAAGACCCAAATCACGAATTGTTTCTCCAACTTGTTTTACTTGCAGGTATCGGATAATCTTTTTTCCAAAGACCAATGAAATGACCAATGATAGAATCAAGGCCATCGAAGCACGAAATGAAATAAACTGAAATAAACCAACACCCGGCAAATCGGTGTTTTTATCGAGATAATCAAATAGATAATATAACATCAGCTTCCTTGTATATTAAATGTTTGGTAGAGTTCATCCATATCGTCGAATGGATATTTTACTCCTTTTATTTCCTGGTATTTTTCATGACCCTTGCCGGCAACAAGAATTATATCGCCTGGCTTACTGAGTGCACAAGCTGTATGTATTGCTTCTCGTCTATCGGAAATGGATAATACTTTTTTGAAGTTCACCGCATCAACCCCAGCTTTCATTTGCCGAATAATTTCATCTGGATCTTCCGAACGTGGGTTGTCTGAAGTAAGAATAACTCGATCGCTTAAATCGCATGCAATACGAGCCATCTCTGGTCTTTTAGCAGCATCACGATCTCCACCACAACCCACCAAGGCAATAACTTGCTCATTTCCAGTTCGAAGTTCATTGATTGTTCGCAATACATTGTGCAAAGCATCAGGAGTGTGCGCATAATCAACAATGGCAGTAATTCTATTTTCAGATTGAATATACTGAAAGCGGCCTTCAACACTTTTCAAGGTGCTTAAAGCTGTGAGTGTATTTACCTTATCTTGACCCAAAAGCACTGCAACAGCGTAAACAGCTAATAAATTATATGCATTGAAAGTTCCTATTAGCGAAGTCCAAACTTCTTGTTCGTCAATGCGCAAATGCATACCAGCTAATTCTTTTTCAATGATTCGGCATGAAAAATCGGATCCTTGACTTAAGCCATAGGTATTAATGCTGGCTTTTGTATGATCAGCCATAGCTAAACCAAAATCATCGTCCCTATTTACGAGAGCAAAAGCATCAGAGGATAAATCTGTGAAAAAGCGTTGTTTGGCAGCAAAATAGTTTTCAAACGTTTTGTGGTAATCGAGATGGTCGTGCGTCAAATTCGTAAATACAGCACCCGCGAAATCTATCCCTTGAATTCGATGCTGATCAACGGCATGAGAACTTACTTCCATAAAAACATACGAACATTCCGCTTTTACCATACGATCGAGCAATGCTTGAAGCTGAACAGGATCGGGTGTTGTATGTGTTGAAGGAATTACAAGATCTCCAATTTGATTTTTAACAGTCGATAATAAACCACAGGTATGATCGAGTTTTGAGAACAATTCAAAAAGCAATGTTGCGATTGTGGTTTTGCCATTCGTTCCCGTAACACCAACAACTTTAACTCGTGATGAGGGGTTGTCATAAAAATTGGATGCGATTGTACCTAAGGCAAAAGCGCAGTCCTTAACAATTACATAGGTTACTTTATCGCGAAGCACTTTAGGTAGTTCTTCGCACACTATGGCAATTGCTCCATTTTCTTCGGCTCCATTTATAAAATCATGGCCATCAGATTGTATTCCTCTAACAGCCACAAATAAAGCATTCTTCTCAACTTTGCGAGAATCGGCAGTTACGGATAAGATTGCAAGATTGGTAGAACCATGCAACTCAATTGCTCCTGCCTTATATAATATGTCGCGTAGCAGTCTCATTTAGGTTAATTCGATTAGTACTACCATATCTTTTTTAATTGGGAAACCCGCAGGGACCGATTGTGATTTCACAATTCCACGCCCAATAATCCGAACACGGATACCTTGATTTTCTAATAAATAAATCGCGTCCTTCAAGCCCAATCCACGAACATCTGGAACCTGATTACTAGCCATTGCCTGAGGTTTCAAGAATGCTTTGTTTCCAGTTAACGAAACCTGAACCCAATCATCATCTGAAGGAATCGCGCCCTGCATTCCAGTTTTTTTCATTAATTGGGCTATATCTTTTCCATTCCCCGAGAAATTCTTCTTCGATGCGGCTGTTGCAAATGCTTTGGGTTTACTTTCTTGAATTTCGATGTTTTGCGCATATACCTTATCGGCAACTTCTTTGAATACTGGACCAGCAACCAAATTTGCATAGTAAACAGAATTGGATGGCGCACTCACAACAACAATACAAGTGTATTTGGGATTGTCGGCTGGAAAATATCCAACAAAGGATGCTTGGTATTTTTTTGCGCCACTGCCTGTATCTTTATAACCATCAGCACCAAATGCAATTTGAGCCGTGCCCGTTTTCCCACCAATCTTATAATGTGGATTTCTGAGATTTGTAGCCGTTCCTCGCTCAACAACACCTTCAAGCATGGGTTTCAATTTATCGATGGTGGCTTTTGAACAAATGGCCGGATCTAAAACAATCGGGTCGAAACGACGAACAGTTTGACCTCTATAACGAATCTCTTCTACAAATTGAGGCTTCATGAATTTGCCATTATTTGCAACAGCATTATAAAATGACAAAACTTGTATTGGAGCCATCAAACATTCGTATCCTATCGACATCCAAGGCAATGTTAAGCCCGACCATGAAGCATTTTTTGGGTCTTTTAATTGGGGTTGATATTCACCACTAATTTGCAAGCCAAGTGTTTCTTGCACATGAAACTTTCGTATTCTGTCGATGAATTTTTTGGGGCTGGAACGATATGCATTATTTACCGCCTGAGAAATGGCTGTATTGGACGATTGTACAAAAGCATCTGAAAGCGTGATTTTCCCAAATCCGCCAACATGAGAATCTTTCATCGAAACACCATTGTAAAATACTTCCCCTTTTCGAGTATCCAATATATCAGTAGGTTTGGCCAAGCCATCTTCGAACAAGGCCATCAAAGAAGCTAACTTAAAAGTAGAACCTGGTTCCGATCCTGCAGCAATGGCGTAATTGTAATTTTCGGCATATGTGCTATCTGCAACTTTACCAAGGTTTGCTATTGCACGGATGTAGCCCGTTTCTACTTCCATTAAAATGACACAACCATTTGCGGCATTATGTTTTTTCAATTGTCGCATAAGCTCAGCTTCAGCAACATCTTGAATCCCAATATCTATAGTCGAAACAACATCATTCCCCTCTTTGGGCTCAACTTCAGCTCCATCATTTAAAGGAATCCAGGTGCCTCCAGAAATTTTTTGTTCTAATTGCTTACCACTTACTCCTTTAAGTTCTTCATTGAAAGCTCCTTCAATACCTATTATTACAGTGTCTCCTTCATATCGACCAAGGGTTCTAAGTGCTAGATGTCGGAAAGGCATTTCACGTCGTGATCTAGTTTCAACGAGCAATCCTACTTTATATCTTCCGAATCGAAGAATTGGAAATTTCTTTAACCGTTTCATTTCAGGATGACGAACATCCTTTTTCAATAAAAAATAAGGCGCTCTTGATGCATAAGCTCTTTTAATTTCACTTCGATATTGTTCTCTGGTTTTTTTATCATGAAAAGTGGTACTCATCATCATTGCTAATGAATCGATGCTTTTTTCTGAATAATATTTACCCTTTTTATCAACCCGCATATCCAAGTAAACATCATAAAGAGGTACTGAAGTAGCTATTAAACTTCCATCTGATGAATAAACATTTCCTCTTGATGCTTCTTTCGAATGAAGACGTATGGTTTGTTGCTGCTGTTTTGCCAACCAAAAATCACGGTTTAGAACTCCGATACTAAAAGCACGAAACAATATCAAGAAGCCGAAAGCAACTACAACGAAATAAATTATTCGAAGTCTAAACAATATGTCTTTCGGAGTGTCCACGATTAGTTTGCAGGTTCTTGAGTTGTCGATTGAATGATTAGTTTATGTGGCGGTTCTTTTGCTTCCAAAAGTCCCTGTGGAGCAACTTTAACAGCCACTTGACTTTGATTCGATAAAAACATCAATTCCGATTTCAGACTTATGTATTCATCTCTGTAGTCTTTCAATTGATTATTCGTGCGCTCGGTTTCACGAATTGTTCTTTCAGAGTGCAATGTATTTGCGATATAGAATCCTACTAAAAGTGCAATGAAAATGGTGAAAGGAAGGTTACTGATTTTGGCAAAAGCATTTAAAAAATCACCATCAAAAACATGAACAATCGAACTCATAAAAGCATTCATCTTGCGAGGCGCTTTTTGAGGATTTTCATCTTCCGTTTGTTGATTTCTAAACTTATTCATTCTTCGTTTTTTTCTCCAATTCTCAATATTGCACTACGCGATCTATTATTTCTATTGATTTCTTCTGCATCTGGTCTTACCGGCTTTCTCGTAATGGCTTTAAAAGGCACCTTACTATTTCCAAAAAGATCTTTCTCCACTTCTCCTTCAAACTTTCCGCTTCTTAAAAAATTCTTCACTAATCGATCTTCCAATGAATGGTAACTCATCACAACCAATCTACATCCAGGACGAAGCATCTCAGATGTTTGAATAAGCATCTGTTTCAAGCTTTCCAATTCATCGTTCACTTCAATCCGGATCGATTGAAAGACCTGCGCAGCAAACGTGTGTTCTTGTCCTCGACGCATAAAAGGACGAATAAGATCCATGAGCTGCTGAGTAGTTTTTATGGGTCTGTCAGTTCGAACATTGATAAGATGTTTCGCAAGTTTCCCCGCTTCCGACAACTCTCCATATTCTTTGAAAATCCTTCTCAGTTCTTCTTCCGAATACGTTTCGAGTAATTTCTGAGCAGTCATTCCTTGAAGGACATTCATCCTCATATCGAGATTTGCATCGAATCGAATCGAAAAACCTCTTCCTGCTTCATCAAATTGGTGCGATGAAACTCCGAGATCGGCGAGGATACCATCGACAGGAATCGCCTTATATAATTTCAGGTAGTTTTTAATAAACTTGAAATTATGGGGGATTAAAGTGAATCGTTCATCATCGGGAGCATTGGCTGCAGCATCATTATCCTGATCGAAAGCGAAAAGTTTTCCATCTGGACCAAGATGTTTCAGTATTTCCCGACTATGCCCACCACCACCAAACGTTACATCGACATATGTTCCAGAAGGATTAATCCGAAGACCTTCTATACAAGCGTTTAAAAGAACAGGGTCGTGATAGATCATGCTTTCTCAGCATCACCACCCAGCTTCCCCATTACCCTTTCGGCTAGTTGAGCGAAACTATCTGGATCGTATGAACCCATCACATCATCGTACCCTGTTGCAGACCAAATCTCAATCTTGTTCAGATTTGCAGTAAATACCAAATCGGCAGAAATTCCGGCAAAATCTGCCAGACGACGAGGTAATAAGACGCGATTAGTTGCATCTACCTCTACGCTTACTGCTCCATTTGTAAACTGTCGGATAAAATCATCATTGTCCTTATTGAAGCGATTAAGCTTCGAAAGGTCGCTCATGGTTTCCTCCCAAAGATCAATTGGATATAACACCAAACATTTGCGAAACACGCTACGGTTGATAACAAAGCGCTCCCGCAAAGCAGCTGGAAACTGCTTCATCAGGCCGGCGGGCATCATGACCCGCCCCTTTGCATCTACTTTACAGGCATATTCACCTATGTAATTTGTCATCCCTCAGGGTTGATTTAGGAGGTAAAAGTAAAGAATAAAAAATCACTTATTACCACATTCTACCACTTTGTTGAAAACTTGTTTCATTTTTTTCTGTTAATATTCTAAACTAATTGATTTTACTAATAAAAACAAAGTGGTAAATTGTGGAGGCTTACAAAGTTTAATAAGTTCATTTCCGATTTTTTTTTCTTCAGTTGCATCGAATTCATATTCATTTGGGTGAACTTCTAAGAAATTGGTTACTTTTGGTCGGTTTCTAAAGAAAAACGAATGCAGGAGG
>JBIPLZ010000097.1:0-7589 GCA_044369395.1 Flavobacteriales bacterium
AAACAAAATCCGCGGATCTCTTCGTATTGCTGCAGTTAAAGCCCCTGGTTTTGGCGATCGTCGTAAAGCGATGCTTGAGGACATTGCTATCTTAACAGGAGGACAATTAATTTCTGAAGAACGCGGATACAAACTAGAAAATGCGGACTTGACTTATTTGGGAAGTGCCGAAAAGATAACCATCGACAAGGAAAATACAATCATTGTTAATGGAGCTGGTGCAAAAGAAGATATCGTATCGCGTGTTAATCAGATTAAAGCACAAATTGAAAATACAACATCAGACTACGATCGCGAGAAACTGCAAGAGCGTTTAGCGAAATTAGCAGGTGGAGTAGCTGTATTATATGTAGGTGCTGCAACAGAAGTTGAAATGAAAGAGAAGAAAGATCGCGTTGACGATGCTCTTCACGCTACTCGCGCTGCTGTTGAAGAAGGTGTTGTTCCAGGAGGAGGAATTGCTTATATCAGAGCTATTGAATCGCTTAATAACGCTAAAGGAATTAACGATGACGAAACGTTTGGATTTAATATTGTAAAACGTTCTTTGGAAGAGCCGCTTCGTCAGATTGTAGCCAATGCAGGAGGAGAAGGTTCAATCGTAGTTCAGAAGGTAAAAGAAGGAACGGGCGATTTTGGATTTAATGCTCGCACGGATGTATACGAGAATCTTTTTGCTGCAGGCGTTATCGACCCTACGAAAGTAACACGTGTGGCACTCGAAAATGCAGCTTCCATTGCGGGAATGCTTTTAACAACCGAATGCGTTTTGTCCGAAATTAAAGAAGAGTCTCCTGCTGGAGGAGGCGGAATGAACCCAGGAATGGGCGGTATGGGCGGAATGATGTAACATTTTTTAATATAAAATAGCCCCGTGTTTTGTTTAAATCACGGGGCTGTTTTTTACAAACATTTCCTGTTTTCTTACAAACAGAGAAAAACAACAAACAAGTTTTCATTTTTTTTCTTAGGTTAGCAATACCATGTTAACCATAAGAACATATCTCATTTCGATTTTACTTTTGGGTAATTTGTGTTTAAACGCCCAAATGTATCAATTGGGAGGCAACGTTTCTTATTTCGCATCTCAACTTCTTTCAAATACAATGCGCTATGATGGAGGCGATTCAACATATGTTTTTACTGGAGGAAAAAGCGCAGGATTAATAGCAGCACTCTATTTCGATAAGGGAGGATATTATTCAAAAAAAGTATATGGCATTAAATTGGAAACCAATTTTTGTCAAGTAGACCAGTCTTACAAATTTTTTCCTGGTCAAGGAATTATCGATCCGGATGTATTTTATAGATATCGTATTAAGTTATCCTATATCGACATTCCTCTCCTATTTACCATGTGCCCAACTCACCATCAAGGTTTAACATTTGAGGTGGGACCTCAAATTAGTTTTCTTAACAAAGCAAAGGCGGTTTTGGAAGAATACAAAAATACATCACCTATTATTCCGGTGGTGAATACACATACATTTAATCCAATTACATTTGGCATTGTTGCAGGAGCCGGTCTGTATTACAGCTTCACAGAAAACTTGGCATTAACAACAACTTTCAGAGCATTATATGGTGTTTCTTCATTAATAAAATCAGGGCATTCTTCAACAAGTATTTCGCCCGATAAAAGACTCTCATTGGGAATTACTGCTCAATTTGTTTACAAGATTAACAAGTACGACGCACAGAAAAATAGAGGCTATAAATACTATGCTCGGAAGAATTTAAGAAAATGAGTAATGTTAAGATATTAATTCTTGGAGCTTCTGGATTAACGGGGTCATTTGTTTTAAAATACGCACTCGAAGACCCAAGGATTTCCGAAGTTTTTATCTGGGTTCGAAAACCTTTGGATATTTCTCATCCGAAATTAAAAGAAGAAATCGTCAATTTTTTAGATTTTGAAACATTCGAAGCGAACTTCCCAATAGTTGATTCTATATGCTGCTGTATCGGAACTACAATAAAAAAAGCGGGAAGCCAAAAGGCGTTTTACGATACTGACGTTTTAATACCTCAAAAAATAGCTGAAATCGCTCACAAAAAAGGAGTAAAGACCTTTGTTCTTCAATCGTCAATTGGAGCAAATTCAGACTCCAATAATTTTTATTTGAAATGCAAAGGAGATGTTGAAAATATCATCTCAGATTTGAATTTTAATTCTTTCATAATACTACAACCTTCACTCTTGTTAGGAAAAAGAAAAGAAAAACGATTGCCTGAAAAAATAGCCATGTATTTAATGAGTGCATTAAATTGGTTATTTATTGGTCCCTTAAAAAATTACAAAGCTATATCGGTAGAACGGGTTGCCAAAGCAATGTTATTCGCTGCGATAAATCCTATGTCTTATAAACAAACATGCGCATTCCCCGAAATTGAAAGCTTGGCAAAAAAGTTTTAATGCAGAAGTTTTGATTTATCGTATTTGATGAAAATGTTCAAATAAATACTTCGAGACCATCGGAATAATATGGGAGCAAAAAACACCAAAGCACAGGCGTTTGCAATAAAAAATGTGGTTGGCTCAAAACCAATTAACAAGTCAACTAGAAGAACTCCCACACTTAAAGCAACACCCAAACCGTAGCTAACATACATTGCTCCTTGAAAGAAACCAGGCTCTCGTTCAAAGTGTAATCCGCAAGTTGGGCAATCGGGAAGCATCTTATCCCAATTTTCGAATTTGTAAGGGTTTCTATTAACAAACATTTTGCTTTCATGACATCTAGGACACGTGCATGAAATAATGGAGTAAACTTTTGAAGACTTAAAACCCATAATTGAATAAGAAACCGCTAAATTAACATAAAAACAGCGATCACAATTTAGTTTGTCTTGTATACTGTTAGGATAGTCTACCTTTGCGTCCGCATGATCACAGTTGGAAATTTATCAGTCGTATTTAACGGAAACCCGTTATTTGAAGAAATCTCTTTTATGATTCAGGCCCGCGATAAAGTGGGTTTGACAGGGAAAAATGGAGCAGGAAAATCGACGCTTCTAAAAATCATTAGTAAGCATCAAGAACCAACAAAAGGAACGGTTTCGATTCCTTCGGGATACCGCATTGGTTATTTGCCCCAAGAAATGAAGCACGCCACCGGAAAAACCATTTTCGAAGAGGCGAGAACGGCATTTGATGAGGTATTGTCGCTCGAAAAAGAATTAAATGATTTAAGCCACGAGCTCGAAACCCGAACTGATTATGAATCGGACGAATACCATCAAATTATTGAACGTTTAAATGATGCAGGCCAACGCTTGTCATTACTTGGAGGCGGTAGCATCGATGGAGAAACAGAGAAAATCCTATTGGGATTAGGGTTCAAACAGACTGATTTAAATCGTTCGATGGATGAGTTTTCGGGTGGATGGAAAATGCGTGTTGAGCTTGCAAAAATTTTGCTGCAAATGCCGGATGCGGTTTTACTCGATGAGCCAACCAATCACCTAGATATTGAGTCAATTCAGTGGTTGGAAGAATTTCTTTCTAGTTATCCCGGTGCCGTAGTTTTGGTTTCTCACGACAGGGCTTTTTTAGATGCTGTAACTGCCAGAACCATTGAAATCACCCTTGGAAAAATTGAAGATTACAAGGCATCGTATTCTCGCTATGTCATTTTAAGACAAGAGCGACGCGACCAGCAAAAAGCAGCCTATTTGAATCAGCGCAAGATGATCGAGGATACAGAAAAGTTCATCGATCGTTTTCGTGCTAAAGCATCAAAGGCTGTCCAAGTTCAATCGCGCATCAAACAATTAGATAAAGTAGAACGAATTGAGGTCGAAGACGAGGATAATTCTGCGATCCACTTCCGTTTTCCAGATGCCCCTCGTTCGGGCAAGGTTGTTTTGGAAGCAGAGCATATCAAGAAATCGTTTGGAGAAAAACAAATACTTAAAGACCTCGGATTTTTAGTTGAGCGAGGTGAGAAAATTGCGTTTGTTGGTCGAAATGGAGAAGGTAAAACCACACTTTCTAAAATTATAACGGGGCATCTTGAGCACGAAGGCAAAGTAGAGATTGGGCACAATGTTAAAATTGGATATTTTGCACAAAATCAGGCGGAACTTTTAGATCAGAATGCAACGGTTTTAGAAACACTAGAAGCCATTGCCCGCAACATTTCAACCCAGCAATTGCGAAGTATTTTGGGCTCTTTCTTATTTAGTGGCGATGCCGTTGAAAAGAAAGTTAAAGTTCTTTCGGGTGGAGAAAAGGGAAGATTGGCACTTGCTAGACTTCTCCTTGAGCCCGTAAATTTGTTGATTCTCGATGAGCCGACCAATCACTTGGACATGCGTTCAAAGGATATCTTAAAAGGAGCATTGAGTCAATATAATGGAACCATGATTTTGGTATCCCACGACCGTGAATTCTTGGATGGTTTGTGTAACAAAGTTTACGAGTTTAACGAAGGGCGTATTCGAGAATTCCCAGGTGGTATTTTCGAATTTCTTCAAAGCCGTAAATTGGAAAGTCTTCGCCAACTGGAAGTTAAAAAAGACGCTGGTCGAGTTAAAGCGGAACAAAAACAAGAAGCAAAGCAGGAGCAAGCAAACAAAAAACCAACAAGTCAATTAAGCGAAAAAGAGGCAAAGCAACTTCAAACACAACTTCGGAATTGTGAGGTTCGCGTTTCCGAATTGGAAGTTGAAATCAAATCCGCTGAAGAAAAGTTGGCAGACCCAGATCTTTATTCAAATCAGCAAGAATCGGCAACGCTTTTAAAAAAGTATGAGCAGTTGAAAAAAGAACTTGATGAGCAAATGTTTAAATGGGAGGAGCTATTGGAGAAACAAGAAAATCGGTGAAAGAGCATCAGCAACAAACGGTTCTTTTATATGATGGACTTTGTTGCATGTGTAACAAAACGGTTCTGTTTTTAATGAGAATAGACCATCGGGTCGTTTTGCATTTTGCAGCATTGCAGAGTAATACGGCTAAGTCTCTGTTGGGGCAAGTTGATTATGCTCGACCATTACCTGATGGCGTTGTTCTTATTCACAATGGAAAGATTTATACAGAAAGCGAAGCCGCTCTGAAATCACTTCAATTAATAGGCGGTATTTGGAAATTAATAGCAATGCTTCGTTTTATTCCGAATTTCATTAGAAATCCTATTTATAGAATCATTGCTCGAAATCGGTATACGTGGTTTGGAAAATATGAGAGCTGCCCCATTCCCAAACCCGAATGGAAAAATCGATTTCTGGACTAACTCAGGATTTGATAACGTTTTCCGGGTAGCGTTTTAATTATTCCCCTAAACTCTAGATTTAGTAACAAAGCAGATGCTTTACTAACGGGCATATCGGCTTCAAATGAAATGGAATCGAGGGTGTCTGTTTTTCCTTTTATAATATTTATAAGTAGCTCCTCGTTCGGACTTAAGTCAAATAGAATTTGTGTTTGAATAACCTTCGGACTTTCGGGTTTGTCCCAGTTGAGGTACCACGATAAATCGGCAGCCGAAGACAATATTGCGGCTTTGTTGTTTTTAACTAAGTTGTTGCAGCCAACCGAAAACTCTCTTCCCCAAGAGCCGGGAAGAGCAAAAACATCTCTGTTATACGAGCTTGCAATTTCGGCGGTTATTAATGCTCCTCCTGAAAGAGAGGCTTCAACAACAATTACTGCATCAGCAAGTCCAGCAACTAATCGATTCCTTTTGGGAAAGTTTTCTCTGTCTGGCGGAGTTTCGGAAATAAAATCGGAAATCAAACCACCATGCTCTTCCATTTTTTTTGCAAGCGCCTTATTGGAGTATGGATAAACCCGATCTAACCCATGAGCCACCACTCCTAAGTTTTGAATGCCCTGTTTATTTGCCTCTTTATGAGCGTGTGTATCAATTCCGTAAGCCAAGCCACTAATTAATGTACATCCGTTCTTTCCAAGCTCTTCTAAAACATCCTCGCAACATTTCAGACCATATTCGGTCGCTTTTCGCGTCCCAACAACCGCTATTATTTTGGGAGCATCTAAGTCCATCTTTCCTCTCGAAAAAAGAATAGGTGGAGCGTCTTCACACAATATCAATCGCCGCGGATAATTATTTTGGTGAATTAAATAGGTGTTGATTTCTTGCTTTTCAATAAAGTGAAGCTCCTTCTCGGATCTTAAAAACAAGGATTTAAAATCAGCATTTCGCAATGCTTGTATTCTAGAAGCTGTTAATTTTAGCTTTTTAATTTCTTTGAAAAACTGAACTGCTGAACCCGTTTGATTTAAAATTTTTCTTGCGGTAATTGCCCCAATTCCGGGAATGAGGGAAAGAGCTATAGTCGCTTGAATTTCATCTTCGGGATGCATACAGGATAGTTTTTTATACATTGCAAAGTACAAAGCAAACCGCAACACATATCAAATGTTGAAAAATAGAATAACTAAACACATTTTGTCAATAATTGCTCTTTTATCGACAATTAATGCACAGGGTCAGATTGAGCAAGGCCTTGTTTCAGGAACCGTTAAAGACGCTAAAACGGGCGAATCAATTATTGCAGCCTATGTTGTTGTAAAAGGAAATAGTTCAAAAGGAACTGTTGCGGACAACGATGGTAACTATTCCATTTCCCTTCCTGCTGGAAAATTGGTTCTTGTTTTTCGACAAGTGGGATATACTGCCCAAGAGATTCCGATTGAGCTCTTGCCCAATGAAAAAAAGACGCTCAACATTAACCTGAGCCAAGAAATGCGAGAGCTAAAAACCTTTGTTACAACAGCCGGAAAATACGAGCAGAATATCGAAGAATTGACCGTTAGTATGGAGGTCTTGCGTCCTAATATTATTGAAAACAAAAACACAACAAGCATCGATGACGCACTGCAGCAAGTGCCCGGTGTTACCATTGTGGATGGAGAACCTCAGATTCGAAGTGGAAGTGGCTATAGCTTTGGTGCAGGAAGTCGCGTGATGATTTTGATGGACGATTTGCCCATTTTATCGGGTGACGCAGGCCGACCAAGTTGGGGTTTTTTACCCGTTGAAAACATCGAACAAGTTGAGGTAATTAAAGGGGCCTCTTCGGTGATGTACGGCTCGGCGGCATTGAGTGGTGTAATTAATTTACGAACGGCCTATCCGCGCGACACACCACAAACCAAGATCAACGTTTTCTCTGGTCTCTACAATAATCCTCAAAACAAGGATGCTATTTATTGGGGAAAGAACAATCCTACCTATACAGGACTCAATTTTTTCCATTCACGGAAAATTGGGGATCTGGATTTCGTTGTTGGTGGAAATGTTTATAACGATAATGGATACAAAGGTCCAACGCCCGTAAACGTAACCGACACAACCTTCAATCCCTATGCAGAACAACGCGGGGAATTTGAAAATCGCGCTCGTTTAAATTTTAGCTTATGCTATCGAAGTAAAAAAATTGAAGGGTTGAATTTCGGGGTTAACGGGAATGGGATGTTGTCGCGTTCTACTGGAGCATTGCTTTGGATGAACGCCGATTCTGGAATGTACAGAGCCTATCCGGGTTCCATTACACTTACCCTTCAAAATGTTTGGTATGTCGATCCTTTTATTCGATATACGAGCAAAGGAGGATGGAGC